>JBDTEP010000123.1:0-21805 GCA_039922455.1 Mycobacterium sp.
GCCGATGCCACCGGCATTGCCATTAATGAATGGGGTGCCACTCGCGCCGGTCGCACCCGATCCGCCGGTACCACCATTGCCACCGGTGCCACCGTGGCCACCGACACCATCGATGCCGTTCACGGCCGTACCGCCGGCACCACCGTTGCCAGCGGCACCGCCGGCGCCAGCGGAACCGCCAAAGCCTCCGCCGCCACTATTCCCGGCGTCGTTGTAGGAGCCGAAGGCCGCAAGCCCGCCGGATCCACCGGATCCACCGGTCCCGCCGGATCCACCGGTCCCGCCGGCACCACCGTTGCCCGACAAGGAACCGCCGGCACCACCAGCGCCACCGACACCGCCGACGCCGGCATCGGTGCCGGAGAAGCCGGTAGCCGCTAAGGGGAACCCGATGGTCCCGTTGCCACCATCACCGCCGGTACCCCCGGCGCCTCCGGCACCACCGTTGCCAGTCACCCCACCCGATCCACCGGCGCCGCCGTGACCGCCAGCGCCCGCAGTGTCCAGGATCGTTATCGAGTCAAAACCGTCCCCGCCCTTGCCGCCGCCACCGCCGGTGCCACCCGCTCCGGCGTCGGCCTGGTTGGCGCCCGCGCCGTCGAAGCCACCGGCACCAGCGGCACCCGCGTTGCCGCCCGCACCACCGGTGCCGCCGTCACGCTGGATCGAGGAGATACCGTTCGAGCCGTTCCCGCCGTCACCACCCGAGCCGGCCGCACCACCCTGGCCGCCCGCACCGACCGTGCCGTGCGCAGCCGCGCCACCGTTGCCGCCGATACCACCGGTGCCGCCGTGGCCGCCGTCGCCGCCGGGGTTACCGCCGACGAGCACACCCGAACCACCGGAGCCACCATTGCCGGCCTCGCCACCGATACCGCCGGCGCCACCATTGCCGGAGTTACTGCCACCAGCACCACCAACACCACCGGCGCCGCCGTTGCCGCCATTGGGGCCGTCCTCACCCAGTGCCGCAAGGCCATTGGCGCCATTGCCACCGGTACCACCGTCGCCACCGGTGCCGCCATTGCCGTCGGTGCCACCACTACCACCGGCACCGCCGGCACCGCCATTGCCGGCGGTGCCGATCGCGGTGATGGTGTTAAAACCATTGCCACCCTTACCGCCATTGCCACCCGAGGCACTGGAATCACCGTTAGCGGCCTGGTTGGCACCGTTCCCGTCGAAGCCACCGGCACCGGCCGCACCCGCGTTACCGCCCGCACCACCGGTACCGCCATTCGGGATCAGCGACGAACTGCCCTTCGAGCCGTTGCCGCCGTCACCACCTGAGCCGGCCGCACCACCCTGGCCGCCGGCACCCACGGTTCCGTGCGCTGCCGCGCCACCATCACCCCCGACACCACCGGTGCCGCCGTGGCCGCCGTCACCGCCACCACCGAGCGCGCCGCCGCCGAGCACACCTGAACCGCCGGAGCCGCCGTCACCGGCATCACCACCGACACCGCCGGCACCGCCATTGCCCGAGTTAGTGCCACCGGCACCGCCGGCACCAGCGGCGCCGCCGTTACCGCCATTCGGGCCGTTCTCTCCCAGCGCCGCCAGGCCGTTCGCGCCGTCACCGCCGGCGCCACCAGCCCCACCGACACCGCCGTTGCCGTCAAGACCGCCCGTGCCACCGGCGCCACCGGCACCACCATTGCCGGCGGTGCCGATCGCGGTGATGGTGTCAAAACCGTCGCCACCCTTACCGCCGTTACCGCCGTTACCAACCGCACCGGTAGCGGCCTGGCTGGCGCCAGCACCATTGAGCCCACCGACACCGGCACCGCCCGCGTTACCGCCGGCACCACCGGTACCGCCATTGGGGATCAGCGACGAACTGCCATTCGAACCACCACCGCCGATGCCGCCGTTACCCGCAGCGCCACCAACACCACCGGCACCCGTCGCACCAAGGAAGGCAGTCGCGCCGCCCTGACCACCGATACCACCAATGCCACCGTCACCAGCGTCACCGCCGCCGCCGAGTGCCCCGCCGCCCAGTACACCCGATCCTCCGTTGCCACCGTCACCGCCGGCACCACCGACACCACCACGGCCGCCGTCACCAAGCCAGTTCTTGCTCGCCCCGCCGACACCACCATTGCCACCATTGCCAGCCGATGTACCGTTCTGGCCCAGCACTGCCAGTCCGTTATAGCCGTTACCGCCGGCACCACCGACACCACCGGCACCACCGTTGGCGAACAGCCAGCCCACACCGTCGCCCCCGGCACCGGCATTTCCAGCGTCGGTACCGGCCTGCCCGATCACGATGTTGTCGTAGCCGGCACCACCGGCACCACCGGCACCACCGATACCCATGATCAAGCCGCCGGTGCCACCCGACCCACCATCGGTGCCATTGGCTCCGGTCAGAATGCTGTCCCATCCATGACCGCCCGCCCCGCCGTTACCAAACCACCCGGCATCGCCGCCATCACCACCAGCGACACCAATCAACCCGCTGCTGTAGCCGTTTCCGCCGTCACCAAACAACCACCCGGCGTCACCACCATCGCCGCCGTTGATGCCCGGAAGTCCGGGCAAGCCGTTCCCGATGACGTAGCCCATCCCCAACGAGTTGATATACGTGTTGACCAGGAAACCGGTCGGGCTTTGGATCCAGTCCTGCGACATCGTGTGTAGCGGCTGGTAGAACCAGTCGTCGATGAGACTGGAGAACGTCACCGGGTCAGCAGCGGCAGGCAACGCCGCCAGGTCACCCGCGCCAGCGAGATCCCACGCCGTCGGGTTCAGCCACGCACTGAAGTCCAGCTGCTGGCCCAACCAGTCCGCATTCAGCCAATCCGCATCCAGCCCGCCCGTCGATTCAGCCGTCGGCGCAAACAGATCCGACAGCCAATCAAGATCAAACCCGTCAGCCCTGGCCTGGGGCGCACCCGCCAGCGGACCCAACCCGAACACCAGGAAGGCTCCGACCGCGGTACTAGCGCCCAGCGCGCGACGACGCCGCGCGAATCGGGGCCCAGTGGATGCATAGCGCTTCTGAACGGCCATGTGACGAGTCCTCCCGAGACGACATTTGTGGGGCGAAATCGAATGTTAGTCGAACCTGTGAATTGCCGAGGGTTTTTTCAGTTTTTAATATCGGGCCATTAACTCCAACGGCGCAGAAAACTTGCCGAACTGCCGTCATTTCCCCTCTCAGCGGCACACATGTGAACCATCACACTCAGCGCAATAACAGGGTGCGTCGACGAGGCGCATGTCACTCAGACCGTCGTGACAATGGCGGGCAGCCTTGACATCGACAGTCATCAGCAGGCGACCACCGTTGCTGCCCACGCCGGTGCCGCCAGTACCGCGGGTGGCGCGGGTGGCGGTGATGCCGTAGGAGCCGAAGCGGCCGTTGGTGTCGCCGGCCGCACCTTCAGCCCCGATACCACCGTCGCCGAACAGGAAGCCACCGTCACCGGCGTCGCCGAACAAGCCCAGTCCACCGAGAAGGCTGAGGCCACCCGCAACAGCGGCGAAAATCAGCGGCCGACGGCCAGCACCGCGTCCAGCGCGGAGTAGAACAACCCCAGTCCGTCGTCACTCGGCCCGGTCAACGCCTCGATGGCGTGCTCGGGATGCGGCATCAGACCTACCACCCGGCCGTTGGCCGAGCTGATCCCGGCGATGTCACGCAGCGAACCGTTGACGTTGTCCAGGTAACGGAACACCACCCGGCCCTCGCCTTCCAGCTCGTCGAGCACCTGCTCGGAAGCCACATAGCGGCCCTCGCCGGATTTCAACGGCACCAGCAGATCAGCGTCCGGCTCGAACCGCGACGTCCACGCCGTCGAAGTCGACGCCACCCGCAGCCACACGTCGCGGCAGACGAAGTGCAGACCGGCATTGCGGGTCAGCGCCCCCGGTAGCAGCCCCGCCTCGCACAGCACCTGGAAACCGTTGCAGATACCCAGCACCGGCAGCCCTCGGCCGGCAGCCGCGACGACCTCATCCATCACCGGCGCGAACCGGGCGATGGCGCCGGCCCGCAGGTAGTCCCCGTAAGAGAACCCCCCGGGCACCACCACCGCGTCGACACCCTTCAAGTCGGCGTCGGCGTGCCACAGGCTGACGGCTTCGGCGCCGACCATCCGCACGGCGCGGGCCGCATCGACGTCATCAAGTGTGCCGGGAAAGGTGATGACACCGACCCGAGCTGTCACCGGTCCTCCCGGCTCACGGTCCAGTCCTCGATCACCGTGTTCGCCAGCAGCGACTCGGCGATCTCGGCCAGCGCGGCATCACTGACGGAGTCGTCGACGTCGAGCTCGAATCGCTTGCCCTGCCGGACATCCGAAACACCGGAATGCCCCAGCCTAGAAAGTGCGCCGACGATCGCCTGCCCCTGCGGGTCAAGAATCTCGGCTTTGGGCATCACGTGCACAACCACCCGGGCCACGCGCGCTCCCTACTGTCGACGGCAAACTGGTCGGCATCAACGATACCGACGTCCGTCCGCCAAGCTCGAGCGCACAATCGAAACCATGCAACTGACCCACTTCGGCCACTCCTGCCTGCTTGCCGACTTCGGCGGCACCACGGTGCTGTTCGATCCCGGCACCTTCTCCCACGGGTTCGAAGGCATGACCGGACTGGCCGCGATCCTGCTCACCCACCAGCACCCCGACCACGTGGACATAGCGCGCCTACCTGCACTGATCGAGGCCAATCCGGCCGCCGCGTTGTATGCCGACCCGCAGACCGCCGCTCAACTGGGGCCGCCATGGCAGCCGGTGCACGTCGGGGATTCCTTCGAGCTCGGATCGGTGCGGGTGCGTGGGGTCGGCGGGCAGCACGCGGTGATCCATCCCGAGCTGCCGATCATCGACAACATCTCCTACCTGATCGGCGACGACGCACATCCGGGCCGGTTCATGCATCCCGGCGACGCATTGTTCGTCCCCGACGAGCCGGTGGACGTGCTGGCCACCCCGGCAGCGGCGCCGTGGATGAAGATCTCCGAGGCAGTCGACTACCTGCGGGCGATGGCGCCGGCGCGTGCGGTGCCGATCCACCAAGGCATCATCGCGCCCGACGCGCGCGGCATCTACTACAGCCGGCTTGCCGAGATGACCGACACCGACTTCCAGGTGCTGCCGCAGGAGAGCGCAGTCAGGTTCTGACCTCACCATGACTGAGCAACGCAACGAACTCGGCTACTACGCCGTGACCCGCCATCCGGCCGACGCCAAGGTGGTCTTCGCCGAGGCTCGCACCGCCGAAGAACTCGGCTTGGGCGCCTGCCACGTCGGCGAGCGCTTCACGGTGAAGGACGCGGCGGTGCTGTCCGGCGCGCTGGCGGGCTGCACCACCAGCCTCGGTATCGCCCCGTCCACCAACCACCACACGCGGCATCCCACCGTCACCGCAACCATCAGATCGACGATGCACGCACTGACCGACGGGCGCTTCGCCATGGCGTTCGGCCGGGGCATGGGGGCCTACTGGCAGGCCATCGGCCTCCCAGTAGTGACCGAGGCCCGGCTCCGCGACTTCATCGGCATCCTCCGCCGCTTGTGGGACGGCGAGACCATCCTCAACCACGACGGCCCCGCCGGAAAATGGCCGGTGCTGTGCCATGCGAACGACCTGACCGGCGCGCCGCCCATTGGCATGGTCGCCGTTGGACCCAAAACGATGCAGTTGGCCGGTGAGATCTGCGACTTCGTGGTGCTGCACACTTTCTTCTCCGATGAGGCGACCGCGGCGTCGGTCGCGCGGTGCGCCGCGGGGCCGAGCGGGCCGGCTCGCCACCTACCTGCAGGCCTACGCCGATGTTCTGGTTCACGCCAACGGCTGGGACCCTGCGGTGTGGGAGCGCATGCGGGCCACCGAGCTGTTCACCAACGCGGCCGCTGCCGGGCCCATCGACGCCAGCGCATCGGTGGCGACGCTGGAGCAGCTCGACGCGATGATCCCCGCCGAATGGCGGGTCGCGGCGGCCACCGGGTCGCGCACGGCTACTCGGGCCAGTTGTTGTTCCGGATGATCTCGACGAAGTCGTCGCGGGCGAAGGATTTGTCGAAATGGGCCAGCACGTCGGCGTTGACGGTCCCGAAGGTGGTCCGTGGACGGTGTTTCATACCGTCCGTGAACGCCCGCAGGATGCGATTCTTGAAGTCCGGTCGAGGATGGGCCTCAGTGACTTCCTGAATCGCCTCGACGGGCAGAGAATCCCGTCCAATACCCAGCACGTCAGTCTCGACACCCGCTGTGACAAGTGCGATTTCGGGCTCCAAGAATTCGGGGATGCCGGGTGTGGTGTGCAACGCGACGGCCAGCCACACCCGACGCGCGGTGGGTTCGTCCACGCCGCGCTCCAGCAGGAAGTTCAGCGCCGCGTTGGCCCCGTCGACCTCGAACCGCAGCATCGACGTGCGGTAGCGTTCCGTGAGCCCAACGTCATGGAACATCGCTCCGGCATAGAGCATTTCGAGGTTTGGCCGTAATCCGCGCCGCTGACCGTGCAGTGCGCCGAAGAGGAACACGCGGCGGGAGTGGTTGAACAGCAGTTCGTCTTCGGTGTCGCGGATGTATTCGGTGATGTCACGCGCGAGCGGCGTGTCGGGGATGAGGTGGTGCGTGGATGCGGCCATGGCGGTCCCTTTCAGATAGTTGGTGCGTCGCGGCGCTTCCCGTCGACCCCGGATCCGCTCATAGCACCCATAAGCCAAGCGTCGGGCCGGGTAGCGCAGCGCCGAATGACCGGCCGCGGTGTTCTAGGCGATATCGTCGGCCGCACCCCGCCCGGCGGCGCGCCCGGAGAAGATGCAGCCACCCAGGAACGTACCCTCCAGCGCCCGGTAACCGTGCACCCCACCGCCGCCGAACCCGGCGACCTCGCCGGCTGCGTACAGCCCGTCGAATGGCTTGCCATCAGCCTTGAGCACCCGCGAATCCAGGTCGGTCTGTAGCCCGCCCAACGTCTTTCGGGTCAGGATGTGCAGCTTGACCGCGATCAGCGGCCCGGCCTTCGGATCGGTCAGCCGGTGTGGCGCCACCACCCGGCCCAACCGGTCGCCCAGATAGGCCCGGGCACCGCGGATCGCCGTGATCTGGCCGTCTTTGCTGAACCGGTGGGCCACCTCGCGGTCCCGCGCGGTGACTTCGGCCTCCACCGTCGCGTAGTCCAGTGGCGCCACGTCGGGCAGGTCGTTCATCGCCGAAACCAACTCGCGCAACGAGTTCGCCTGGGCGAAGTCCACCCCGCGGTCGAGGAACGCCTGCACCGGTGGCGGCGGTCCGGACCGGGCCCGCGACGACACCAGTTGGCGCAGGCTGCGTCCGGTCAGGTCGGGGTTCTGTTCGGAACCCGACAGCGCGAATTCCTTCTCGATGATGCGGCGATTCAGCACGAACCAGGTGTAGTCATAACCGGATTCAGCGATATGCTCCAGCGTGCCCAGGGTGTCGAAACCCGGATACAGCGGCCCCGGCAGCCGCTTGCCGTCGGCATCCAGCCACAGCGACGACGGGCCGGGGATGATCCGGATACCGTGGCTCGGCCAGATCGGGTCGTAGTTGGTGATGCCCTCGGTGTAGTGCCACATCCGGTCGGAGTTGATCACCCGGGCACCGGCGGCCTCGGTGATACCGATCATTCGGCCGTCGACGTGGGCGGGCACCCCGGCCAGCAGTTGATCGGGCACCCGGCCCATCCGCTTCGGCCAGTTCTGCCGCACCATATCCAGGTTGCCGCCAATACCGCCGCTGGTCACTATCACTGCGGGAGCCCGACGCTCGAACTGTCCCACGATGATCCGTGACGACGACACCCCGCGCGGTGTGCTCGACGGTTCCAGCACCCCACCGCGCACCCCGGTCACCCGGCCGTTCTCGACGATCAGCTCGTCGACCCGGTGCCGGTGGGCGAAGCGCACTTTCGAGTTGCCGAGCAGCCGCCGAGCGAAGATCTCCACCAAGCCCGGCCCGGTACCCCAGGTGATGTGGAACCGCGGCACCGAATTGCCATGTCCCAGTGCACCATACCCGCCTCGTTCGGCCCATCCCACCAGTGGGAAAAGCTTCAACCCGCGCGCTCGCAGCCAGCTGCGCTTTTCCCCTGCCGCGAAGTCGACGTAGGCGTGCGCCCACTGCTGCGGCCAGTGGTCTTCGGGCCGGTCGAACCCTGCAGTGCCCAGCCAATCCTGCAGCGCCAACTCGTGGCTGTCGCGCACCCCCAGCCGGCGCTGTTCGGGACTGTCGACGAAGAACAGTCCGCCGAAGGACCAGAACGCCTGCCCGCCCAGGTTCGCGCTGTTCTCCTGATCGATGATCAGCACCCGCATGCCCCGGTCCACCAACTCGCAGGCCGCCACCAGACCGGCCAGTCCGGCCCCGACAATGATCGCGTCCGCGTCTGCCCTATCGCCCATGACGCTCCAGGCTAGGCCACCACTACGGCGTTATGCCGTTCTTCCTGCCGCCGAAGGTGAAGTTGGCTTCACGCTGGGCGGTATGGGGCGGACGGGTCAGGCACTCAGGCCTGACCCCACCTCGACCCGGGCGACCGGCCAGCGGTAGGTCTGCGGCAGACAGCCCTGATCCAGCGCGGTGTCCACCGCGTCGAGCATGGCCGCCACCACGCCGGGCTTGCTCAGCTGACGCGCGCCCACCGACAGCCGCACCACACCGCCGCGCCGTGCGATTCGTTCACTGGTTGCCACCACCATGCGGCACCACCAGGGCGCGGCCATGAAACCGGCCCCGACGCCGACCACCCGGGCTCGCAGGGTGCGGTTCAGCACCAAGTCGGTCACCCCGTGTAGACCGGCAAGCAACCGGAATCCGTTGCGGGGCAGCGCCATGACTGTTCCCGAAGACACTGTCCAGCCGGGTGCGGCGAACAGCCGAGTGCGCAATCCCACGTGCTCCAGCACCCGGTCGGCGCCGAGCAAACGCAGGTTGGCCTCGTGGGCGGGCAAGGTGGCGAACTCGCTACGCCGCTTCTTGGTGGCGGCGTCATCGAATCCGTGCAGCACGATCGCGGCGCCGCCGGCCCGCCGCTGCGTCAGCCAGGCAACGGTGCTCGGGTCGCGGTCAAGTCGGTAGTCGGCACCGAGCCTTGGCGCGACCAGCAGCGACACCGGCACCCCATGGGCATCCAGTTGCGCGCAGAAATTCTCGGCATCGGCGCAGGTGCGTGCGGCGATCCCCGAGACGGAGACGATCAGCTGTCCGGTCACACCACCAGTGTGGCCACCGCAGATGTCCGACACGTGACATCAAGGAAGACGCCAGATAGCGCTACGGGGTCATCCGACGGTGGCTGTGGTCCGCAGGATCGGTGCTGTTGGCGGCGATCGCCCGCAGCCGAGCCAGATCGCGCGGATGCAAATCCGGCGCCTTGGCAAGGGATTCCAGCAGCAGGTCGGCTTGTTCCCGCAGTGCGGGAAGGTGTTCGGTCCGGCCCTCTTCTGTGACATGAGCGACCAACATCCGCAGCACCCGCAGGATCGTCGCCGCCACCAGCGGCTGACCGGGCGCTACGTGGCGAAGCTGGTCAAAGCCGTGCGCGATGTACTCCTTGGCGTCAAGGCCCCAGGGCCGCAGCAGTATCCGACCGTCCGGACCGGCCACCGCCCGCAGCGGCGACGGCATCAGCAGCAGGCGGCGCAGCAGGCTGCCGACCCGCAACGTGGCTTCCACCGCGGTGGTGGGGTCGTTGACCGCCGAACTCAGCGCACGCAATCCGATGTCGACCAGCTGACGGAAAGCGAAGTCGATGTCCTCCTGCATGGTGCGGCTGCCGCTGACGGCGATCGCCCGAGTCAGCTTGTTTCGCACCCGTTCCGGGTGAGCCGGTGCAGGCCAGATGGTGACCAGCGGCTGGCCCAGGTGGATGTAGGCGCCGACACGGGTGTCCAGCCGGATCGTGGTGTTCGCCGGGATGGCCGCCAACAGTCGCTTGACGTCGACCCGGCTGACCCAGCCGTTGCCGGGCGAGGTCAGCCGCAGCGCCTCCGGCGGAGCGTCCATGTCGGTGGCGTGGGCTGGCTGCTCGTCGGCCGCGGCGGCCACAACCGCATCGATCACGATCGAACCCTCCGCCGCGATCTCCCGCACCACCTGCCCGACTTCGAGCCGATGGGCCAAGTGATCGACGTGGGCGATGATCGTGATCACGGTGACAATCGTCAGCGCCACCGCGACCGTCACCGACACCGGCGGCGCAGGGGCCGGAGAGGACCCGTCCAGATCCGGCAGGCTCAGCACGCAGTACACAAACGTCGCGACCAACAGACCGATCACGACCTGGCTGAGCCGGTCCCGGATGAACCAGCGCATTACCCGCGGGGACAGCTGCGAGCTCGCCAGCTGAAGACTGACGATGGTCAGCGAGAAGATGACCCCCGCGGTGGTGATCGTCGCGCCGGCGAGGGTGCTGAGCAGCGTGGTGGCCACACCGCTGTCCATCTTCAGCAGGAAGCGCGGCGACGGGCCGACATGCCGGTCCACCGCACGGCTGACGACGGCCAGCACCATGCCGGCGAGCACAATCAGCACGGGCAGCGCAAACAGGCTCTCGCGAAACCGGTAGGCCAGCGCCAACGCCCTAACACTCGGGAAGCGCTCCGAGCGGGTACGCATCAGCCCGGCAGCACGGCCTCGATGGCGGCGATCACCTCGGGTGCATCCGGCACCGTGGTGGGTCGGAACCGGTTGACCACCGTGCCGCACGGAGCGATCAGGAACTTCTCGAAGTTCCATTGCACGTCACCGGCGGAGCCCTCGATGTCGGCGGTCTTGGTCAACTCCGCGTACAGCGGGTGCCGGTCATCGCCGTTGACATCGGTCTTGGCTAGCAGCGGAAACGTCACCCCGTATGTGCTGGTGCAGAACGTCTCGATTTCTTCGGCGCTACCGGGTTCTTGACCCATGAACTGATTGCAGGGCACCCCGATCACGGTCAGCCCACGGTCGGCGTAGTCGCGCGCCAACTTTTCCAATGCACTGTATTGCGGGGTCAGTCCACATTTGGAGGCGACGTTGACCACCAGCACCGCACGGTCGACGTAGTCGGCCAGTGACGTGGGCCGGCCGTCAAGGGTGGTCAGCGGGATTTCGGCGAGAGATGTCATGGTCGCGAGATTACGCGCCCACCCACCGGTTCATCGCGGAGCTGGTCCGCCCGGGTCGCAGCCCGCTGCGGCCAGCAGCCAGGCGAACTGGAAGGCGGTCTCCTTCCACCGCTCGTAGCGTCCGCTGATGCCGCCGTGGCCGGCGTTCATCTGAGTCTTCAACAGCACCGGGTTGGTATCGGTTTTGATGTGCCGCAGCGCCGCCACCCATTTCGCAGGCTCGACGTAGTGCACCCTGGTGTCGTGCAGTGAGGTCATCGCCAGAATCGGCGGGTACGCCCGGGCCGTGACGTTCTCATACGGCGAGTAGGACTTCATGTAGTGGTAGACGTCCCCACTATCCAACGGGTTTCCCCACTCGTCCCACTCAGTGACCGTCAGCGGCAGGGACGGGTCCAAGATGGTGGTCAGCGGGTCGACGAACGGTACCTGGGCCACCACACCGGCAAACAGTTCCGGAGCCAGGTTGGTCACCGCACCCATCAGCAGCCCGCCGGCACTGCCACCCAGTGCCACCAGACGCTGTGGTGTGGTCAGCCCCGAATCCACCAGATGCTGTGCCACCGCGACGAAGTCGGTGAAGGAGTTCTTCTTCTCCAGCAGCTTCCCGTGCTCGTACCACGGCCGGCCCAGCTCACCCCCGCCGCGCACATGCGCAACCGCGAACACCATGCCGCGATCCAGTAGCGACAGCCGCGAGATGGAGAACTGCGGATCCTCGCACATCTCGTAGGCGCCGTAGCCGTAAATCAGTGCCGGAGCGGGAAACTCGATGTCGCCGCGGTACACGATCGATACCGGTACGCGGGTTCCGTCGGGCGCCTGCGCCCAGTCGCGGCGCTCCACGTAGTCGGCGGACCGATAGTCACCGAGCACCGGCTGCTCACGCAGCAGGGTGCGTTCGCCGGTCGCCAGATCAATGTCGTAGACCCGCACCGGAGTGATGAACGACGATGCGCCGACCCGCAGTTTGGGGCAGTCCCAGTTCGGGTTGGATGCCAGGCCCGCTGACGTCAGCTCGGTGTCAAACGATATTTCCTGCGGCGCTTGGTAATCACCGTCGGTGCCGAGTCGCCACTGCTGGATGCGCGGCAGCCCCTCGGCCCGGTAGCTGATCACCAGGTGGTGCGCGAAGGCGTCCACCCCGTCCAGTCGCACATCGTCGCGGCCGGCGATCAGCGTCCGCTGCGCCGCCGAATCGCCCACCGGTGTCTCCACCAAGGTGAAGTTGACCGCGTTCTCGTTGTGCAGGATCAGGAACCGGTCGGCACCGCCAACTTTCGCGTGTTCCACCGCGTACTCGATCCCGTCACACCGCGGCAGCACCACGGTGAACTCCGCATGCGGGTCGGCCGCGTCGGCGTAGCGCACCTCGGAGGTGATCGCCGACCCGGCAGAGATCAGCACATAGGCGTTACTGCGGGTGCGGCCCACCGCCAGCCAGAACCGCTCATCGGCTTCGTGGTGAACCTGCTCGGCGAGCTCGCCGGATCCGAGCCGGTACCGCCACACAGTGTCCGGACGCCAGGCTGCATCAACCGTCGTGTAGTAGACGGTGCAGTTGTCGGTCGCCCAGGTGACCCCGGAGCTGATCTCGACGATCTGGTCAGGGTAGAGCTCACCGGTGCGTAAGTCCTTGAACCGCAGCGTGTAGCGCTCGTCTCCGACGACGTCGACGGAGTAGGCCAAGATGTTGCCATCCGGACTGATGCTCGCTGCGCCGAGCGCGAAGAAGTCGTGGCCCTCGGCCTCAGCATTCTGGTCCAGCAGCACCTGCTCGCCCGGGATCTCGGTGTCCTGGTCCAAGTTGGGCGGATTCCAGTCATCGGGATCAGCTATGGGGCATCGGCATTGGATGCCGTATTGTTTTCCTTCAAAGGTGCGGGCGTAGTACCACCAGTCGCCGCGCCGGCTCGGGACCGACAGGTCGGTCTCCTTGGTGCGGGCCTTGATCTCGTCGAAGACCTGCTGCCGCAACGGCTCCAGGTCTGCGGTGACGGCGTCGGTGTAGGCGTTCTCGGCTTCAAGGTGGGCGATCACCGCAGGATCAGATTTATCGCGCAGCCATTCATAGGGGTCGACGAAGACGTCGCCGTGGTGCGCGCGGGTGCTGTCCACCCGCTTGACCAAAGGTGGAACCGCGAGCGCTTGCGACACGTCGATCATGCGCCGGGACCCACCCAGTCGTTGAAGGGCAGACCTGAAATTCGTTCGTAGGCCTCGATGTAGCGGGCGCGGGTCGCCGCGACGATGTCATCCGGCAGTGCCGGCGGTGGCTCGGTGCCGGCCCGGTCCCAGCCGGATTCCGGTCCGGTGAGCCAGTTGCGCACGAACTGCTTGTCGAAACTGTCCTGCACCACCCCGGCCCGGTAGTGATCGGCCGGCCAGTACCGCGACGAATCGGGGGTGAACACTTCGTCGGCCAGCACCAGGTTGTCGTGTTCGTCGACACCGAACTCGAACTTGGTATCGGCGATGATGATTCCCTTGGTGAGCGCATGGGCGGACGCCTGCACATAGGTCGCCACGGTGCGGTCGCGCAGTTGGCCTGCCCGCACCGGACCCACCAGGTCGATCACCTGCGCGAACGAGATGTTCTCGTCATGCTCACCGATCTCGGCCTTGGTGGCCGGGGTGAACAGCGGGTTGATGAACTTGCTGGCCTCCACCAGGCCCGGCGGCAGTGGAATGCCGCACACCGCGCCGCTGGCCTGGTAATCCAACAGGCCCGAACCGGTCAGGTAGCCGCGCGCAACACATTCGACGGGCACCATCTCCAACTGACGCACCACCAGCGCCCGACCCAGGACTTCATCGGGGATGCGCGGGTCATCGGGCGGGCCGGCCAGGTGGTTGGGGGCCTCGACAAGATCGAAGAAGAAGACACTCATCGCGGTCAGGATCCGGCCCTTGTCCGGGATCTGACTGTCCAGGATGAAGTCGAACGCCGAAATCCGGTCGGTGGCGACGAACAGCAAGTGCCTGTCGTCGATCCGGTAAAGCTCGCGGACTTTGCCGCTGGTCAGATGCTGGTAGTCGGAGAGGGCGGGACGCGACATTGAGCCAGCTTAGCGACGATCGCAAGCGCGGCGAAGCCGGACGCGGGAGGCGCCCACAGGTCGACGCTGTCCGTCCGGGCTCACAGTGTGTTGAGATCAAGGGCATGAGATCGCGGTTCCTGCCCTACGCCGCCACACCCGGCCGGTTGCTGGCCCAACTTTTCAGCGATATCGTCGCCGCGACGTGGACGTTGCTATGGGTGCTGGTCGGCCTGGCCGTACACGGCGCGATCGCGGCGATCGCCGGGGTCGGCCGGCAGGTCGAGAGCGGCGCGCACGGGGTCGCCGACAGCCTGGCCTCGGCGGGCCGGGGCGCCGACCGCATTCCGCTGGTGGGGGATGCGGTCAGCATGCCACTCACCGCAGCAAGCGACGCTGCCGGCGAAATCGCCGGCGCCGGACACAGTCTGGACAACACGGCTGGCTGGCTGGCGCTCGTGCTCGCCGTAGCGGTGGCGGCACCGCCGATCCTGGCGGTGGTGATGCCGTGGGTGTTGTTGCGGCTACGGTTCTTTCGTCGCAAGCGGGCGGCACTGGCACTGGCCGCCACCACCGGGGGTGAGCAATTGCTGGCACTGCGAGCCCTGACTAACCGTCCGCTGCGCAAGCTGACCGCGATCAGCCCCGATCCGGTGGGCGCCTGGCGCCACGCGGATCCGGCCGTCATCCATGGGTTGGCCGCCATTGAGCTGCGGTCGGCCGGCCTGGCGCGACGTCCCCGATCGGCGACCACAGCGAGCTAGGCTGCCGTTGTGAACCTCGAAAAGGTGGTTTTCGGCTTCTTTGTACTGTTGGCGGCGACGTTGAACTTCGGTTTCTTTGTCGGCGACATCAGCGATCCGACCATCCACAACCCGTGGGAGCTGTTCTTCGCCCTCATCGTCGCGTTCATCACCTCCATCCTGAAGTTCGGTGACCGTACCCAACTCGGTGCGGTCCACCTCGCCACCAGCCTGGTCGCGCTGCTCCAGCTCATTGCCGCGGCGACCATGTGGGTCTATGCCACCCAGGTCTCGATCCACGGACTGGACGCGCACGCGACGGCGAGCGTGGTGTCGCTGTCGGGAGGGGCGCTGTTGGCCAACATCGTGTCCGTCACCCTGCTGGTGGTCGAGACGGCATCGTTTAGACGTCGATAGTCGATGTCTAACCCGGTGCAGCTGTTTTCGTTCTGGACCCGGCGAAAGAATAAGCCGCGGCCCAAGCCGATCCAGGTTCCGACGACGGTCCAGACCACCGACGTCATCTTCTTCTTCATGCGGCGGATGCGCGCCCCGTTCATCGTCGTCATCACCACGTTCAGCATCTGTACCACCGGGCTGATACTCATACCCGGCGCCGACGCGCACGGCAACCCCTACCGGCTGACCGTCTTCGATGCCTTCTACCAGATGACGATCACGCTGACGACGGTCGGCTACAGCGAGGTGCCACACGCCTTCAGCTACCCGCAGCGGATGTGGCTGTCGATGTCGATCTACCTGGTCGTCATCAGCTGGGCCTTCGCCATCGGGGTCTTCTTCTCCCTCATCAACGACACCGCCTTCCAGGACGCCATCGCCACCCAACGGTTCCGCCGCCAAGTCCGCCGGATGGTTGAGCCTTTCGTCATCATCGCCGGCTACGGCCAGGCCGGCCGGGCCGTCGGCGCCGAACTCGACGAACACGGGCACCGATTCGTCGTCATCGACAAGCAGGAGTCCAGAGTCCAGTCGGTGATATCCGAGCAATTCAGTTCCGACGTCCCCGCGGTCGAGGGCGACTGCACCATTCCGGCCCTGCTCGGCATGGCCGGGCTTGCCCATCGCGACTGCGAGGGTGTCCTGGCCTTGACGAACGACGACGACGCAAACCTCGCGGTGGTGATGACCGTGGCGCTGCTACGACCCGAGGTGCCGGTCTTCGCGCGCTGCAGCGACCCGAAAATCCAGGCCCGTATCGAGCGCTTCTCCCCGGCGGGAGTCATCAGCGCCGGCGACCGGGTCGGTGACTACCTCGCCTTGTCGATCCACCGTCCGATCAATCACCAGCTGCTGCGCTGGCTGATGGACAACGACGAAGACCAGTTGCCACCGGTACGGCGAGGTCTGACCGCTGGCCGGTGGGTGGTCTGCGCTGACCCCGAGTTCGAGCAGGACGTGGTAGGCGATCTCACCGCGAGCGGGCTCACCGTAGCCCTCGCCGACCCAACCGACGGTGAACTCAACATCCGCGATGCCGTCGGGTTCATCGCCGGGACGGGCAACGACACCACCAACATCGCCATGGCCGAGCAGGCCCGGTTGGCCAACCCCGATGTCTACCTGGTGGTTCGACAGCAGACGGACGCCAAAAAGGCTCTGCTCGACGCGCTGCAGATCGACTCGGTGTACATCGCCACCGAGCTCATTGCCCGAGAGGTGCTGGCCCAAATCCTCACGCCGGTGTTTTGGAGCTTCGTCGAGCACGCCTTCGGGCGCGATGAGGCGTGGGCCACCGAAGTGCGCGACCACCTGCAGGAGCGCTGCGGGCGACGTACGCCCAAACGTGATGTCATCGCGCTGTCCCCCGAGCGTGCCCCGGCCATCGCAGACTGGTTGCGGCGGGGGGAAACCCTGATGCTGGGGGACCTCATGCGCCGACCCGATGATCGCGAGGTGATGCTGCCGCTGGCTGCGCTGGTCCTCCTCCGTGACGGCGCACCACAGTTCATGCCGGCCGCGGAGACCGCCCTGGCACTGGGTGACCAGGTGCTCCTTGTCGGTAAGGCCGACGGGCTGTCCCAGGTGCGAGAGGTCTGCCACTATCCGACCACGGTGGAGTATCTGGCTACCGGCCGCGACGTGCCCTTGACGTGGGTATGGGCCAAGCTGACCGCTCGCCGCCGCCGCGCCGCCGCAGCGCGGCCAAGCTGACGGTCCGCACGCGCAGCAGGCCGGCGACGACCACGATCAGCCAGGCGGTCAGCGCATTCCAGAAGAACACCAGCTACACCGTCTGCAGGGCGGGCGCACGAAGTTCCGCGGCCATGGCGGCGGTGGCCACCGAGTACATCCCCAACGGGAACACCAGCGCCCACCACGCGCCGGTGAGTTGCAGGACCACCGGCCACCGGTTGACCCGGCGCAGCACGAGGTAGACCAGCGGCGGGATCCATACACTGGCCACCGCCCACGTCACGACGGTGGCGGCGCGCACCGACCCGGCCAGCCAACCTGCTGCCACCGGATAGATGGTGTGGCCCGCCAGGGTGGCGATCGCCAACGCCCCCATCAGGATCCAATCGTCCGGCTCGAAGCCCTCCCGGACCTGGTGTTCGCCGACGGCGCGCCACAGGATCAGCCAGGTCATCACGACGTAGATCACGATCGCCAGCAGCCAGACCACCACGGCTACCACCGCCCAGCCGCGATCACCGGTGCCCCGGGCGACCTGCGCGGCGACGATCGCCAGCCCAGACGTGCCGACGCTGGCCAGCTCCCAGGCCCCGTGGGCGCCATCGCGCAGCGCCACCAGACCCCGTGAAGCCATGTTGCGGCAGGTCAGGAACATCAGCACCAGCCACGCCGTCAACGCCACCACACCCAGGACCCGCACCACGACCGGGTGGGCGACCAATCGGGAATCCAGTACCGCGCACGCGGCGACGAACGTGAACAGCCGCAGCGTGACGTCGGGATCACGAAAGTCCCAGCGGGTGACGGCGCGGCCGGCGGCCACCATCAACGCCACCAGCACGGCGGTCGCCAGCACACCCAGGGCGTCGGACAGCCAACGGTAGTGGTGGTTGCGGGCGGCGATCGACAGGACGCCGGTGGCCATCACCACCGCGAAGACGTCCGGTGCCAGCCGCCGCAGCACGCTCATGCCCGTTAGAGGATCGCGCCCGGAATGTAGGCGGCCGCCGCCGGATACTCCTCGACCAGTTCGGCCACCGCGGCCGCCACCTGATCGACCTGGTCGGCGGACGCCCCGGTGAACGCCTGCCGGTCGTCGAGCGCGGCGTCCAACGCGGCCCGGTCCAGCGGCAGCCGCTCGTCCGCGGCCAGCCGGTCCAGCAGGTCAGGTTCGGCGCCGCGTTCCCGCATGGCCAGCGCGACGGCGACTGCGTGCTCCTTGATCACTTCGTGGGCGGTCTCGCGGCCCACCCCAGCGCGCACCGCGGCGATCAGCACCTTGGTGGTGGCCAGGAACGGCAGGTAGCGGTCCAGTTCGCGGGTGATCACGGCCGGATAGGCGCCGAACTCGTCGAGCACGGTCAAGAACGTCTCGGTCTGCCCGTCGACGGCGAAAAACGCATCCGGCAGCGCGACGCGGCGCACCACCGAGCAGAACACGTCGCCCTCGTTCCACTGCGCGCCGGCCAGCTCGGCCGCCATCGACGCGTAGCCGCGCAGCACCACCTGCAGTCCGTTGACACGCTCGCAGCTGCGGGTGTTCATCTTGTGCGGCATCGCTGAGGAGCCCACCTGGCCCGGCGCGAATCCCTCGGTGACCAGTTCGTGGCCGGCCATCAGTCGGATGGTGTGGGCCAGCGAGGACGGGCCGGCCCCGAACTGCACCAGCGCGGAGATGACGTCGTGGTCCAGCGACCGGGGATAGACCTGCCCGACGCTGGTCAAAACGCTGGAGAATCCCAGGAATTCGGCGACGCGGCGTTCCAGCTCGGCCAGTTTGGTGGTGTCGCCGTCGAACAGGTCCAGCATGTCCTGGGCGGTGCCCATCGGCCCCTTGATGCCGCGCAGCGGGTAACGATCGATCAGCTCGCGCACCCGGGTCAGGGCGATCAGCGTCTCCTGTGCGGCCGACGCGAACCGCTTGCCCAGCGTGGTGGCCTGCGCGGCGACGTTGTGGCTGCGTCCGGCCATCACCAGCTCGCGGTAGGCCAGTGCGTGCTTGACCAGTCGGGCCGCCACCGCCACCCCGTGGCCGTGCACCAGCTGCAGGGACTGGCGGATCTGCAGTTGCTCGACGTTCTCGGTCAGATCCCGGCTGGTCATGCCCTTGTGGATGTGCTCGTGACCGGCCAACGCATTGAATTCCTCAATACGGGCCTTGACGTCGTGGCGGGTCACCCGCTCGCGGTCGGCGATCGAATCCAGGTCGACATCGTCGAGCACCCGCTCGTAGTCCGCGACGGCGGTGACTGGTACGGGCACGCCCAATTCCGCCTGGGCGCGCAGCACCGCCAGCCACAGTCGGCGTTCGGCAACGATCTTGGCCCGCGGCGACCAGAGGTCGGTCATCGCGGTGCTGGCATAGCGAGCGGCCAGCACATTGGGGATGCTCACGAGCAGCTAGCTTACGGTCACGGTAGCGGCGACCCGCCGGGCCTGCTACCGGCGACCCGCTGCGCCCGGCTCCGCCGCGCTTGCGATTGCCGGGGGCCCTACAGCGCGTGCAGAATGTCCTCGACCCGGTCCTTGGCATCGCCGAACAGCATGGCGGAGTTCTGCCGGAAGAACAGCGGGTTCTGGACGCCGACGTAGCCGGACGCCATGGAGCGTTTGAAGACGAT
This sequence comes from Mycobacterium sp., assembly GCA_039922455.1. Taxonomy (GTDB): domain Bacteria; phylum Actinomycetota; class Actinomycetes; order Mycobacteriales; family Mycobacteriaceae; genus Mycobacterium. The sequence goes on from JBDTEP010000123.1 coordinate 19,656, forward strand.
CACGTTGTCGGCATCCCACACGGTCAGCACCGGCATGCCTGCGATGGGGCTGGACGGATCTTCGGCCGCGGACGGGTTGACGGTGTCGTTGGCGCCGATCACCAGGACCACAGAGGTGCTGGAAAAATCCTCGTTGATCTCGTCCATCTCCAGCACGATGTCGTAGGGCACCTTGGCCTCGGCCAGCAGGACGTTCATGTGGCCGGGCAGCCGACCGGCGACCGGGTGGATGCCGAAACGCACGTTGACGCCGCGGTCCCGCAGCTTGCGGGTCAGTTCGGCGACCCCGTACTGGGCCTGCGCGACGGCCATGCCGTAGCCGGGGGTGATGATCACCGAGTCGGCGCCGGTCAACAGTTCGGCCACCCCGTCGGCAGTGATCTCCCGGTGCTCGCCGTAGTCCTTGTCCTCGGCCGGGCCGGCCTCGATCCCGAAGCCGCCGGCGATCACCGAGATGAATGACCGGTTCATCGCCTTGCACATGATGTAGGACAGGTAGGCACCCGAGGAGCCCACCAGGGCACCGGTGATGATCAGCAGGTCGTTGCTGAGCAGGAAGCCCGACGCCGCGGCCGCCCAGCCGGAGTAGCTGTTGAGCATCGAGACGACCACCGGCATGTCGCCGCCGCCGATCGAGGCCACCAGGTGCCAGCCCAGCGCCAGCGCCAGCACGGTGACCACCACCAGCAACCACAGCTTGGGTTCCGTGCAGAACCACACGGTCAGCGCCACGAACGCGACCAGCGCGCCGATGTTGAGGAAGTTCTTGCCGGGCAGCATCAGCGGGTTGGACTTCATCCGCCCCGAGAGCTTGAGGTTGGCCACGATGGAGCCGGTGAAGGTGACCGCACCGATAAACACCCCGATGAACACCTCGGCCGAGTGGATGCCCAGCAGGCCAGCGGCGTCCATCGCCTGTGCGTCGGACCCGCGCGGGTGCGCTTCGACATGCAGGTAGCCGTTCCAGCCGACCAGCACGGCGGCCAACCCGACGAAGGAATGCAGCAGCGCGATCAATTCGGGCATGCCGGTCATCTCGACGACCTTCGCCCGCCACAGGCCGATCGCGGCACCGACGACGGTGGCCCCGATCAGCAATGACAGGCCCACCGGTCCGATGCCGTGGTGGGCGGCCAGCGTGATCGTCGCAGCCAGCGCAACGGTCATGCCGACAATGCCGAAGCTGTTGCCGGCCTTGGACGTCTCGTGCTTGCTCAGCCCGGCCAGCGCCAGGATGAACAGCAGGGCCGCGACGATGTATGCCGCTGAGGCGGCGGTCTGAACGGAAAACATAAGCGGGGTCTACTCCAACTGTTTTGACGTCGTGGGCAGGCTCAGCTGCGGGAGAACATCGCCAACATGCGACGGGTCACCGCGAAACCACCGAAGATGTTGATGCTGGCCAGCAGGATCGCCGCGGTGGCCAGCGCCGTGATCAGCTGATCGCCGTGGCCGATCTGCAGCAGCGCACCCACCACGATGATTCCCGAGATCGCATTGGTCACAGACATCAGCGGGGTGTGTAGCGCGTGGTGCACGTGGCCGATCACGTAGTAGCCGATCACGATCGCCAACGCGAACACGGTCAGGTGCACCTGCAGCGCCGCCGGCGCCATCGCGACCAGCACGAACAACACCGCCGCCGCGGACACCACCAGACCCAGCCGCTGCCCGGCCGACATCGGTGTCTTGGCCGGCGCGACTGCCACCGGGGCGTCGGCGACCTTGGCCGGGGCGGCCGAGACCTGTACCGGGGGCGGCGGCCACGTCGACTCGCCGTCGCGCACCACGGTCATCGACCGTTGCACCACGTCGTCGAAGTCCAGTACCAGCTGGCCGTCCTTGCCGGGGGTCATCAGCTTCATCAGGTTGACCAGGTTGGTGCCGTAGAGCTGGGAGGCCTGCGCGGCAAGCCGGCCGGCCAGGTCGGTGTAGCCGACGATCGTCACCCCGTTGTCGGTGACGACGGCTTGGTCCTTGACGGTGCCCTCGACGTTGCCGCCGTTGGCCGCCGCCATATCCACGATCACGCTGCCCGACTTCATCGATGCCACCATGTCGGCGGTGATGATCCGCGGCGCGGGTTTACCCGGGATGAGCGCGGTGGTGACGATGATGTCGACGTCGGCGCACTGGTCGGCGTAGAGCTG
>JBDTEP010000124.1:0-9999 GCA_039922455.1 Mycobacterium sp.
CGCAACCGGACAGTGCAGCGGCCCCCGCGGACGAATCAGCGGAGCAGGTGGCGCCCCAGCGGCGCCGACGCCTGGCGAAGGTCGGCATGTTGGGGCGCGGCCGCGAGTACATGGATTTAGAACCGGAGCTTGCTTCGGTGGCGCCCTCGGACCGGGGTGCCGGACCGTACGGCTTCGCCGGCGGCTCGCACCGGGTGGCCACCGCACGCCCGGCCGGGCTGACCGCACTGGCCGACGACGGGTTCGGCGGTGGCGCGGTCAGCCCGATGATGCCGAACACCTGGCCGGCCGACCCGGACTAGACGTGGACTAACCGCCGCAGCGGATCCGATTCCCGCTGCGGTCCAACGGGTCGGGGCCCAAACCCAGGTACTTGTCCCGCAATTTGTCCCACAACTCCAGCTGACCCCACTCGGGCTCGTCACGGATCTGCTGGTCTTTGGTGAGGAACGGGTTCGGCAGCATCAGCGTCATCATCTGCTCGTCGCGCCCGTTGTAGAGCCGCACCCCCCAGGACATCGGGTTGCCGTCCTTGCTGATCCGCCGATACAGCTCGGCCCGGGTACACCGGCGAATCCGACCCAGCTCGGAACCGCTGGCCCGATGTTTGCCGATGCACAGGTGGAAATGCCAGCGGCCGAAATCGACGGTGGCGTAGCCGTCGAGCATCGCGATCTTCCTGGGTGCGTTCGGTGCTGCCACCTCCCAGGCGGCACCTTGCATGATGATGCCGAACCAGATCTCGTCCCAGTACTCGTCGAAGCACAGGTGCAGCAGATCCAGCAGACTCTGCTGGTCGGTGGGCAGTGGCCAGAGTTGTTCGCGGCCACGGTCTTCGGTGTCGACGATCGGGGGATCGGCGACAATGGTGCCGGCGTCGGCGGTGGTGTTCTCGGTCATATGGATCCTTTCCACATCCGGTCCTGACGAACCTGGGGTTTATGGGTGAGCGGGCAGTCGACGCACAACCCGGCACCGGGTGTGCGGTAGAACAGGCAGCAGGTAGTCCGCCGGTAGTCGGTGCCGGAATCGTTGAAAGCTACTGTGCCGGCGAGACGCTCGTCCGCGCATACAGTGCGCGCCAGATCCCAGCTCGGTGCGGTTGCCAGCTCGGCGTGGTGATGCCGGTGCAGGGCGCGGGCGGCGCCCAGTACGGCGGAGGCGGCATTGCCGTGTAGCAGTTTCTCCGAGATCGGACCGAGTTGTCGCACCGCGGCGGCCAATGGCGTCAGGTGCCTACTCAGGATCGTGTCGGCCAGCAGCGAGTCGAGTCCTGCCACGTCTTTGTTGGCCGATGAGCCCTGCCAGGCAACTGGATTCGGCAGGTGCAGCCGGACTGTTCCGCCGGATTCGGTATACCACAGCTCATCGGGGTCCAGATCGAGCAGCAGCCCGTGCTCGGCGAGTCCGCCCAGCCCGATCGACCACAGCCGTGCCGCGAACCCGAGGTAAAACGTGGACACCGCGACCCGCAGGTCCGGTGCCCCGATGCGCTGCTGCACGTTGCCGACCGCGCCGGCGAGCAGCATCTGGTCGGTGTAGAGCTGTGTCACCGGGCGCCAGCTACCCCCTTCGACCCGTCCGGTAGACACCGCGAAATACGGGCTGATATTGGATAATTCGGCCAGTGCCGCTACCGCCTGATCCTGGGTTGCGCATCGGTACGAGCCCACGGGCAGGGCGCGCAACCGCTGTGGCAGATCCCGCAACGCGGTGACTGTGGTCGAAGTTGGGGAGTGCAGTGCAACCGCTTCGGGATCGGTTGCGGTGACGATGATTTCGGCGGGATCGCCGATTTCCCAACCCTCCCTGGACAGCACTCGCGTCAGCGCGGCGCGCAACGGTTCCGGGGCGTCGATGCGGGCGGCCCGGCGGTCGCCGCCTCCGGTGCCAAACGCGAACATGCCGCTGGCCGGGTCGAAGCGCAGTGTGTCGGTGTCGAACATCGCACCGATGCGCCCCGACAGCATCAGTTCCTCGCCGACCGTATCCACCAGGGTGCCTGCCGGATCGAGCAGCCACACCCGGTCGGCTACCCGCAGCGCCAATTCCAGGTCGTGGGTGCTCAGCACCACCGCCAGTTGCTGGTCGCGGGCCAGCTTGCGCAGCAACCCGAACAGCCCGGCCCGCGAGGACACGTCCAGGAACGCCGTCGGCTCGTCGAGCACCAGCAGGCCGGGTTGTTGAGCCAGTGCCCGCGCGGTCAGGACGCGTTGGCGTTCACCGTCGGACAGTTGCACGGCCGGCCGCGACGCCAGGTGCTGCGCGCCGGTGGCCGTCAGTGCCCAGTCGATGATCTCGCCGTCCTCGGGACGCAGCCGGGCGCCCAAACCCAGATGCGGGATGCGGCCCAGCCCGACGAGCTCCCGCGCTGACAGCAGGCCCGGATCGATCCGCTCGGTCAACACCACCGCGACCCGGCGGGCCAACTCGTCGCGGGCCAACCCGGTCAGGTCGGCGCCGTCCAACAAGACCCGGCCGCCCAGCGCGGGCTGCAGTCCGGCCAGCGTGCGGATCAGCGTGGACTTGCCGGCGCCGTTGGGTCCGATCAGGACGGTCAGTTCGCCGCGGCGGGCTCGCGCGTTGAGCCCGGCTGCCACCGTCGCCGGTCGGCGTCGGGTGCGGTAGCCAATCGCCAGGTCGGCCAGCTGCACGGCCGGTGTCACGGTGGCCGGCGTCATGAGGGAACCCCCGAGCCGCGGCGGGCCCGCAGCAGCACGGTGATCACGATCGGCGCCCCGACCAACGCCGTGACCGCGTTGATCGGGATGACCAGGTTGCTGTTGGGCACTTGGCTGGCGATGCCGCAGCCCAGCGCGGCGACCGCACCCAGCAACACCACCGCCGGTACCACGACGCGGTGGTCGGAGGTGCCGACGGCGATGCGGGCCACGTGCGGCACCACCAGTCCGAGGAAGGCGATAGGCCCGCAGAACGCGGTCGTCACCCCCGCGAGCAGTGACGCCGAGGCGACCGTGATCACCCGCGCTCGGCGCACGTTGACACCCATTGTCGCTGCGTAACTCTCGCCGAGCAGCAGGGCGTTGAGCGGCCGGATCGTCATCGCCGCGGCGGCCAGCCCAACGGCCACCAGCGGCAGCAGCAACCGCAGATCGGCCCAGCCGGTTGCGGCGAAGCTGCCCAGGCCCCACAGCAGGTACTGCTGTACCCGCTGCGGATCGGAATACACCAGCGCCAGGCTCACGAGTGCCGTGCTGGCCGCGCCGATCATCACTCCGATCAGCAGCAGCGTCGCCGCCGAGCGGGTCCAGCGGGACAGCGTCAGCACCAGTGTCAGCATCGCCGCGGCACCCAGCGCTGCGGCGATGACCTCCCCGGTGCGGCTGGCGCCGGCCGCACCGGTGCTGAAGCCGACGCCGGCCGCTCCGCCGAGCAGTACCACCAGCGCCACGCCGAGGCTGGCCCCGGAGCTGACCCCGAGAATGTAGGGGTCGGCCAGGGTGTTGCGGAACAGGGTTTGCAACTGCAGGCCGGCAACTCCGAGTGCGGACCCGGCGGCCAGCGCGGTGAGCACCCGGGGCAACCGCAAGCTCGTCACGATCACCTGCCAGCGCGGATCGGAGGGTTCGGCGCCGACAAGCACCCGGACGGTGTCGGCCAGCGGAACCTGCACCGGGCCGAGCGCCAGGCCCAGCAGGGCCAGCGCCAGCACCGCGGCGGCCAGACCCGCCAGCACCAGGGTGGTGCGCTGTGGTCGCAGCGTGGCCGCCGTCACCGCGGCACCTGCCGGTAGAACTCGAAAGGATGGACTTGATCGTTCGGGGCCAGCTCGGGATGCAGGATCGCGATCAGGTCGCCGAGCAGCAGATCCGGTCGCGCCGTGCCGCGTTCCCAGTAGGTGTTGCCGCCCCCATTTCCGGGGCTGAGGCCGGGGCCGGCGTGCACTGTCTTGGTCGCCGACCACACCTGCCCGGTGCGGACCGCGGTGAGCTCGCCGTACCGACTGTCCCGCGCCACCGCGTCGCCGACGGTGTTCCAATCGTCGGTGACCAGCCACAGCGGTGCGCTGCCCGCGCGGGTGTAGACCGATTCGAAATTCAACTGCCGGTTCTCGGCGCCGTCGTCGGCCAGCCAGGGGTAGATACCGCCGGCGTCGGCGATGAGCCGGCCGGAGTAGCTGGCGCCGGTGGGCATGGACCAGCTGCCCGAATGCATGGTGCCGACCAGCACGTGGGCGGGCTTGGTCGACGCGGCCTGGGCGGCCAGCGCGCGGTAGCTGCCGCGGATGGATTCGTACACCTGCCCGGCCTGCCGCTCGGTCCCGGTCAGCGCGGCGAACACCTTGATCCACTCGGCCCGGCCCAGCGGGGTGGGCTCGAGCCATTCGGCGTCGGCGACCACGGGGATACCGGCCTCGCGCAGTCTGGGATAGCCGGGGTCGTCGATGCCCTGGGTGACCAGTACGTCGGGGTCGGCGCGCAGCACGCTCTCGATGTTGACCTGCCCGCCCGGCGCGTAGCCGACGATCTCACCGGCGTCGATGAGCCCGCGGATCTGCGGGTCGGCGACCGCGGCCGGGTTCGCTACACCGGTGACCACGCCGGCCCGGTCGAGCTCGGTGATCATCGCCAGATGTGTCGTCGAGCCCGAATACAGGCTGTGCACCGGGACCGTGACCTGTTGGGCGTGGGCCAATTCGCCGGTCAGGGACGGAGCCGGTGCGCCACAGCGCACCAGCACATACGACACCGGTTTGCCGCCGAGGTAGGGGCGGTTGACGGTCAGGATCTGGTAGCTGCCCCGGTAGTCGATGGCGAAGTTGGTGGCCTCGGACAGCGTCGACTTGTCCGGAAAGTAGTCGGCGGTCGGATCGAAGTCGGTGATGCAACCGGGCCGGGCCTGGGGGGAGTGGGGGGCGTGATCGCCTGAGCAGCCGGCCACCGAGACGGCCAGCGAGACGGCCAACGTTGTGGCCAGCGCGAGGACTACCCGCAGCGCACGGGGCATGGGCGTGCATCAGCTTCCTCGGGGTACACCGCCCCGGTTCGCAGGACGCGATGACGTGAGTCTCCTGGCTCTCGGATCAACGTTCGCCTCGCCTTCCAGCCCCACAGGTGGCGGCCGTGGCTGATGAGGGTCACTCCCCGATGACAGTGGCGGGACCGCGCCGGACTCGCACCGGCTTCCTCACTGTGTTGTCATCGCCTTACCGGCGACATTCTTGCATGCCGTGCTGCGTTAGGCTGGCCGCCGTCTCGTGGCAGCAGGAACCCGGTGGAAATCCGGGGCGGTTCCGCCACTGTGAAGAGCGCGCGCCTGTTGCGTACTCCAAGCCAGATACTGACCGCGGGACATCCGACGACGAGGGGCGAGAACCCTTCAGGAGGACCTGGATGTCTGATACCCGGCGCATCGCCTTGCTTTCCACCTCCGACACCGACCTGCTGTCGGCGCGCGCCAGCGGGGCTCACTACCGGCTCGGTAATCCGGCGCGCCAGGAGATCGAACCGGTGCTCGACGGTGCTGACGTCGTGGTGCTGCGGATCTTGGGGTCGTCCGCGGAGATCGAGGCCGAACTGAAGTTGCTGCGCGCCACCGGGCTGCCCCTGGTGGTGCTCGGCGGCGAGCGATCGCCCAACGCCGAGTTGATGGAGTGCTCGACGGTCCCGATCGGGCTGGCGGCGCAGGCGCACGCTTATCTAGCCGAGGGCGGACCGGGCAACCTCGCTCAGCTGCATGCGTTCCTGTGCGACACGGTGCTGCTCACCGGTGAGGGTTTCGACGAGCCTGCGGTGATCCCGGAGTGGGGGTACGGGCGGCGGCCGGCGGCCGGTGGTCCGGCGGACTCTCCCGGGGTGCGGGTCGGGGTGCTGTACTACCGGGCGCACGAGGTCAGTGGCAATGCTGGGTTCGCCCACGCCCTGGCCGACGCCGTCGACGCCACTCGCCAGGCGGTCGGGGTGCCGATCTTCGCTGCGTCGCTGCGCAACGCCCCCGATGCGCTGTTCGACGCGCTGGGGCAGCTGGACGCGTTGGTGGTCTGCATGTTGGCGGCCGGCGGGGCGATGAACGCAACCGCGGGCGTCAGTGCCGGCGACGACGACGGCGCGTGGGACATCGAACGGATCGCCGCTCTGGACATCCCAGTGTTCCAGGGTCTGTGCTTGGCCTCGTCGCGGGCGGACTGGGAGGCCAGCGACGACGGCGTCACCCCCTTGGATTCGGCCACCCAGATCGCGATCCCGGAATTCGACGGCCGGATCATCACGGTGCCATTCTCCTTCAAGGAGATTGACGACGACGGGCTGCCGCACTACGCCGCCGACGCCGAACGTTGTGCCCGGGTGGCCGGTGTCGCAGTGAATCACGCTGTGCTGCGGCGTATTCCGAATGATCAGAAGAAGCTGGCACTGGTGCTGTCGGCGTACCCCACCAAGCACTCCCGGGTCGGCAACGCGGTCGGCCTGGACACCCCGGCGTCGGCGGTGCGGCTGCTGCACCGGCTCGCCGCCGACGGCTACGACGTCGGGGACGGCTTCGGGGTGCTGGACATCGCAGACGAGACCGAGGCCGGGGACCGGCTGATCCACACCCTGATCGAGGCCGGTGGCCAGGACGAGGATTGGCTCAGTGCCGCGCAGCTGTCCGACGCGCAGGTGCGGGTGACCGCGCAGCAGTACGCCGCGTGGACCGCCGAACTCCCGGATGCGCTGCGCACCGCCATGACGAAGGCGTGGGGGTTCGCGCCCGGCAAATTGTTCGTCAACGATGCCGGTGAGATCGTGGTGGCCGCAATGCAATCCGGCAATATCGTGTTGATGATCCAGCCGCCGCGCGGGTTCGGGGAGAACCCGGTGGCGATCTACCATGACCCGAATCTGCCGCCGAGCCACCACTACCTGGCGGCATACCGTTGGCTGGCCAGGGGTTTCGGTGCGCACGCGGTGATACACCTGGGCAAGCACGGCTCGATGGAATGGCTGCCCGGCAAGACCGCGGCCCTGTCGGCGGGCTGCGCCACCGACGCCATGATCGCCGACCTGCCGCTGATCTACCCGTTCCTGGTCAACGACCCCGGTGAGGGCGCCCAGGCCAAACGTCGGGCGCACGCCACCATTGTCGACCACCTGATCCCGCCGATGGCGCGCGCGGAGTCCTACGGTGATATCGCCCGGCTGGAGCAACTGCTCGACGAGTACGGCAACATCGCGACGATGGACCCGGGCAAGCTGCCGGCGATCCGCGGCGAGATCTGGAACCTGATGCGGGCCGCCGAGCTGCACCGTGATCTGGGGCTCGATGAGCGGCCCGAGGATGAGGAGTTCGACGACTTCCTGCTGCACGTCGACGGCTGGCTCTGTGAGATCAAGGACGCCCAGATCCGCGACGGACTGCACGTGCTCGGCGGCGCTCCGGTCGGCCCGGAGCGGGTGAACCTGGTATTGGCGATTCTGCGGGCCCAGCAGGTATGGGGCGGGGTGGACCACGCGGTGCCCGGGCTGCGGGCCGCGCTCGGACTGAAGGAGGATTCGGCGGGCCGCATCGTTGACGAGATCGAGCAGCAGGCCCGCGAACTGGTCGAAGCCATGGAGGCTGCCGGCTGGGAGGCGGGCACGGCGGAGGCGTTGCATCCCGATCCCGAGGTGTGCCAGGTGCTGAAATTCGCTGCCACCGAGGTGGTTCCGCGGCTGGCCGGCACGGTGGCCGAGCTGGACGCGGTGCTGCACGCGCTGGCCGGCGGATTCGTGCGGCCGGGGCCAAGCGGGTCACCGCTGCGCGGCCTGGTCAACGTGCTGCCCACCGGACGCAACTTCTACACCGTCGACCCGCGGGCGGTGCCGTCCCGGCTGGCGTGGCAGACCGGGCAGGCGATGGCGGATTCGCTGGTGCGGCGCTACCTCGACGACACCGGCGGCTACCCGGAGTCGGTGGGGCTGTCGGTGTGGGGAACCTCGGCGATGCGCACATCCGGCGACGATGTCGCTGAGGTGCTGGCGCTGCTCGGGGTGCGCCCGGAATGGGACGAGGCGTCCCGGCGGGTCTTTGGGCTCGCGGTGATCTCACTGGAGGAGCTTGGCCGGCCCAGAATTGATGTGACGGTGCGGATCTCGGGATTTTTCCGGGACGCCTTCCCGCACGTGGTGACGATGCTCGACGACGCGGTGCAGATGGTGGCGACCCTCGACGAGCCCGACGAGGCGAACTTCGTGGCCGCCCATGCCCGGGCCGACCTGGCCGAGCACGGCGACCTGCGCCGCGCGACCATTCGGGTATTCGGTTCCGCGCCCGGCTCCTACGGGGCCGGCATCCTGCAGGTGATCGAATCCGGAACCTGGCGCGACGACAAGGATCTCGCCGAGGTCTACACCGCCTGGGGCGGATTCGCCTACGGCCGCGGGTTGGACGGTGCGGCGGCCGCGGACGACATGCGCACCAACTACCGGCGAATCAAGGTGGCCGCCAAGAACATCGACACCCGCGAGCACGACATCGCGGACTCCGACGACTATTTCGTCTACCACGGCGGTATGATCGCCACCGTTCGGGCGCTCACCGGTGCCGACCCGAAAGCCTATGTGGGGGACTCGACCTCGCCGGATGCCGTCCGCACCCGCACTCTGGCCGAGGAGACCGCCCGGGTGTTCCGGGCCCGGGTGGTCAACCCGCGTTGGATCTCGGCGATGCGCCGTCACGGCTACAAGGGCGCGTTCGAGTTGGCCGCTACGGTGGACTACCTGTTCGGCTTCGACGCCACCGCGGGAGTGGTGCATGACTGGATGTACGAGAAGCTCGCGGCGGAGTACGTGCTCGACCCGGTCACCCGGGAGTTCCTCGACAAATCCAACCCGTGGGCGTTGCAGGGCATCGTGGAGCGGCTGAAGGAGGCCGCCGACCGGGGCCTGTGGGCGCAGCCCGACCCGGCGACCATGGCGGCGCTGCAGCAGGCCTACCTGGATGTCGAAGGCGACCTGGAGGACCGGTAATGGCTGAGTTGGCTGTGCAAGTCCGGATTCTCGGGATTGGGATGGGTCCTCAGCACGTCACGCACGAGGTAGCCGACGCGCTGCGGTCGGTCGACTATGTGCTGGCCCCGGATAAAGGGGGGAAGACCTCAGAGCAGGCATCAGCCGACGGCTTGCTGGCGTTGCGGCGGGCGGTCGTCGACGCGTACGCCGGCTCGATCCCGATCGTGACGGTCAGCGACCCGCCCCGCGACCGCTCACCGGAGCTGACCGGGCCCGGCTATGCGCGGGCCGTGGCCGACTGGCATGCGGCCCGGGCGGCGCGCTACGCCGAGGTACTGCGGCAGCGCGGCGGCACGGCAGCATTTCTGGTCTGGGGCGATCCGGCGTTGTACGACTCGACGATCCGCATCGTGCAGCAGGTGAAAGCGTTTGGCGTGGAACTAGATTACGACGTTCTGCCCGGAATCAGTGCGCCGCAACTGCTGGCCGCCCGGCATCGGATCGTGCTGCATGAGGTGGGCCGCCCGGTGCATATCACCACCGGGCGGCGGCTGGGGGAGGCCGTCGCCGCCGGTCAGGACAACATTGTCACGATGCTCAACCCGGCGGGGCTGGACCTGACCGGTGTGGCCGATTGGACGATCTGGTGGGGCGCCAACCTCGGTGCGGCCGGGGAACGGTTGGTGACCGGTCGGGTCAGCGACGTGGCGGAGGAGGTCGCGGCCGCCCGGTGCGCGGCGAAAGCCGAAGCGGGCTGGGTGATGGACGTTTTCCTGGTACGGCGACCCTGATGGCTGGAATCCTGATCGCCGGAACCACCAGCGACGCCGGCAAGACCGTGGTGACCACCGGGCTGTGTCGGGCGCTGGCGCGCCGCGGGGTGCAGGTAGCGCCGTACAAGGCGCAGAACATGTCGAACAACTCGATGGTGTGTGTCGGTCCGGACGGGGCTACAGCTGAAATCGGCCGGGCGCAATGGATTCAGGCGCTGGCCGCGCGAGCCATCCCCGAGCCGGCGATGAATCCGGTGTTGCTCAAACCCGGCAGTGACCAGCGCAGTCATGTGGTGCTG
>JBDTEP010000125.1:0-15170 GCA_039922455.1 Mycobacterium sp.
CAAGCCCTCGCCGGTGACGAGGATGTCCGCCTCGGCCAGCGCCGCCGCCAGCCCGGTATGGCTGGCCACGATGTCAGCGCCGGATTCGACGACGCCGCCCAGCGCCAGCAAGGCCGCACCGATTCCCCCGGCGGCGCCCGCCCCCGAGGCGGCACTGACCCCCCGTCCGGCTGCGGCGTCCAGTTCGGTAGCCCAGGCGGTCAGGCGGCTTTCGAGTACGGCCACGGTGGCAGCGTCGGCACCCTTCTGCGGCCCGAACACCCGTGCCGTGCCCCACGGACCCAGCAGCGGATGTTCGACGTCGCAGGCGGCGATCAGTTCGACATCGACGAGCCGCTGCCGTCCGGCGGCCAGGCCGCCCAGTGCGTCGACCATGCCCCGCCCGCCATCGGTGCTCGCGCTGCCGCCGAGCCCGACCACGATCCGCCCCGCTCCGGCGCCCAGCGCGGCCTCGACGAGCTGCCCCACTCCGGCGCTGTGGGCGGCCAGCGCGGTCTGCGGCGACGGCGGGCCGCCGAGCAGTGCCAGGCCGCAAGTCTGAGCGCACTCCAGATATGCCGTCTTCGATGCGGCGTCCCAGATCCATTCGGCCTCGACGGGCTCGTCCAGCGGCCCGCTGACCCGCGACCGCTGCACCGTGCCCACACCGGGGGTACCCAAGCCGGCCGCCAGCACCGCGACGAAACCCGGACCACCGTCGGACTGCGGAGCGATCATCAGCCGGTCGTGGGGCCGGCTGCGATGCCAACCGGTCGAAATGGCGGCGGCGGCTTGCACCGCGGTCAGGCTCTCGCCGTAGCAGTCCGGTGCGATCAACACCCGCAGCATGGTCGCCCCGGATGCGGCGGGGGCGCCGGCACCGGAGGGGTCAGCCATATCGGCAGGGTATAGAGCCACACGGACGGTCGCGCAGTCCGGGCAAGTAATCTGGCTGGCGTGAAGCTGCCGGGTCGCAAGAGAGATGCGGCTGAGTCCGTGGTCGGTGCCGTCTACGTCGACGGCGACGAGTCGCGGGGCGCCGGCCCGTCCGGTGTCACCGCACCCAAGGGCCGGCCCACCCCCAAGCGCAACGCGACCGCCAAGCGTCGCGGCCCGGTGGCGCCGGCTCCGATGACCGCCGCGGAGGCCCGGGCCAGACGCAAGACCCTGGCCGGACCGAAGCTGAGCAAAGAAGAAGCCCGAGTCCACAAGACCGAGCGCCGCGAACGGATGGCCCAGCACCGCGAGCGGATGCTCGCCGGTGACGAGTCGGCACTCCTCGAGCGCGACCGTGGCCCGGTGCGCCGGTATATCCGCGACATCGTCGACACCCGCTACAACCTGCTCGGCCTGTTCATGCCGGTGGCCCTGGGCTTGATGTTCGTCATGATGGCGATCCCCCAGGTACAGCTCTACATCTCGCCGGCGATGCTGCTGCTGATGGTTCTGATGGCCCTCGACGGGGTGATGGTGGCCCGAAAGGCCATCAGGCTGGTCGACACCAAGTACCCAGACAACACCGAAACCCGGTGGAAGCTAGGTCTCTACGCCGCCAGCCGGGCATCGACGGTACGCCGGATGCGGGCACCGCGCCCGCAGCTGCGTCGCGGCGAACGCCTCGACTGAGTTCGGCTCGGGGCCGACTTTCATGGACTTCCCTCCGGTCCGCCCGCCCGACGCGACGGTGGCGGCCGCCGCCCGTGCGCGGCAGAACTCCCTGACCAAACCGCCCGGCTCGCTGGGGCGCCTTGAAGACCTGTCGGTGTGGGCCGCATCATGTCAAGGGCATTGCCCACCAAGGCAATTCGATCGGGTTCGGATTGTGGTGTTCGCCGGCGACCACGGTGTCACCCGGGCTGGGGTGTCCGCCTACCCGGCAGAGGTAACCGCGCAGATGGTCGCCAACATCGATCGCGGCGGGGCGGCCGTCAACGCGCTGGCCGCCGTCGGCGGGGCGGGGATCCGGGTGGTCGACATTGCCGTCGATGCCCAGTTCGACGCCGAGATTTCGGGGGCGATCAGCGCACACAAAATACGCCGCGGCAGCGGCGATATCGCGCACGAAGACGCCCTGACCGCCCAGGAGACCATCGCCGCAGTGGATGCGGGTCGCCAGATCGCCGATGACGAAGTCGATGCCGGCGCAGACCTGCTCATCCCTGGCGATATGGGGATTGGAAATACCACTGTCGCAACGGCTTTGATCGCCGCCCTGACCGGCGCCGAGCCTGTCGAGGTGGTCGGCCACGGGACCGGGATCGACGACGGCGGCTGGGCGCGCAAGACGGCGGCGGTACGCGACGCACTGTTCCGATCCCGGTTGCTGCGTTCCGACCCGCTCGGGTTGCTGCGCTGCTGCGGTGGCGCCGACCTGGCGGCCGTGGCCGGTTTCTGCGCCCAGGCCGCCATCCGGCGCACTCCGGTGCTGCTCGATGGCCTGGCCTCGACGGCCTCGGCCCTGGTGGCCGAACGGCTGGCACCCGGCGCGCGGGCGTGGTGGCAGGTCGGCCACCGCTCCCCCGAGCCGGCACACACGTTGGCCTGCACAGCGCTGGAATTGGAGCCGATCCTCGACTTACGGATGCGGCTGGGCGAGGGCACCGGCGCCGCGGTGGCCCTGCCGGTGTTGCGCGCCGCGGTGGCGGCGTTGGCGTCGATGTCTACCTTCGCCGAAGCCGGTGTGTCCGGGCCCTCCGGGGGGGAAGCCCGGGCCGACGAGTGATCCGGTCCCTGGCCTCAGCGGTCGCGTTCGGAACGATCGTGCGACTTCCCGGGGCCGCCGACCGCCCGCCGGGACGCGGGACGCTGACGGCACTGCCGGTGGTGGGAGCCGCACTCGGGGGGCTGGCCGCGGCGGTTATCTGGGCCGGCGGGATTGCGTTCGGCCCGGCCAGCCTCCTACCGGGGTTACTGGCGGTGGCCGCACTGCTGTTTACCACCCGCGGCCTGCACATGGACGGGGTGGCCGACACCGCCGACGGTCTCGGCTGCAATCGGCCCGCTCCGCAGGCGCTAAAGGTCATGCATGAGGGATCGACCGGCCCGTTCGGGGTGGTCGCGGTGGTGCTGGTGATCGGAGTACAGGCGCTCTCGTTCCCAACGCTGAACGCGGCGGGGATCGTGGTCGCAGTGACCGCCGGCCGGGTGGCGGCCGTGCTGGCCTGCCGGCGTTCGGTGCCTGCTGCGCCAGGCAGCTCCCTGGGCGCCACCGTGGCCGGCAGCCAGTCGGTGCCGGTCGCGACGGCCTGGGTCCTGGCCCTGGCAGTCGCATCGACGGCCGCCGGATCGGCACCGTGGCACGGGCCGGTCGCGGTCGCCGTGGCGCTGGGTTGCTCCGGGGTGCTCGTCGCGCACTGTGTGCGCCGGCTGGGCGGTGTCACCGGCGACGTGCTGGGTGCCGCTGTCGAGTGGACGACGGTAATAGTCGCGGCACTGCTGGCCGCGCTCTAACCTTGCCGGTCGGGTCAAATCCCCGGGCTTCTAGACATTTCTCCCGCCTGATGTCTTACCTCCAGCGTAGGTTTGTAAAAATCGAACGATCGTTAACATTCCAGCCGGAGGGAGGCGCACCTTGGCTCAACACCAGAGGTACAGCAAGAGGAGTCGGGAGTCCCGCAAGGCAATGACCGACGGGACCAGCGACCACCCAGAAATGCTAGACATCGACGGCGGGATGATCGAGGACTTGCGAGCCACCGTCCAGGAGCCTGGACTCCCCCCGGAGCCGATGAGCTGAGCTGCGGCCCGCTCAGTCCAGCCGGGCCATCCAGCCGTGAGTGTCGGCGAACGTACCGCGCTGGATGCCGGTCAGGGTGTCGCGCAGCGCCATGGTGACCTCACCGGGCTGGCCATCGGCGATGGTGAACTCCCCGGCGGCGGATTTGACCTGAGCCACCGGGGTGATGACGGCGGCGGTGCCACATGCGAAGACCTCGGTGATCTCACCGGCAACAGCCTTCTCCCGCCATTCGTCGACGTCGATCTTGCGTTCCTCGACCGCGAACCCGGCGTCGGTGGCAAGGTGCAGTAACGAATCCCTGGTGATACCGGGCAACAATGAGCCGGACAGCTCCGGTGTCACCAGGCGCGCCGACCCACCGGTGCCGAGCACGAAGAACAGGTTCATCCCGCCCATCTCTTCGACATAGCGCCGCTCGGCCGCATCCAGCCACACCACCTGGTCGCAGCCGTTGTCGGCGGCCTGCGCCTGGGCGACCAGCGACGCGGCGTAGTTGCCACCGAACTTGGCGGCGCCGGTGCCACCCGGACACGCCCGCACGTACTCCGTCGACAGCCAGACGCTCACCGGTTTGATGCCGCCCTTGAAATACGCGCCGGCCGGTGAAGCCATCACCAGGTAGCGGTACTCATTGGCCGGGCGCACCCCCAGCCCCGGCTCGGTGGCGAAGATGAAGGGGCGCAGGTACAGCGACTCCTCGCCGCCCGGAGCCGGCACCCAGGCGGCGTCCACCGCCATCAGTTGCCGCAGCGACTCGATGAACAGTTCGTCGGGAAGCTCCGGGATCGCCAACCGCCGAGCCGACGCGCGCATCCGAGCGGCGTTGGCCTCAGGCCGGAACGACACGATCGAGCCATCCGCCCAGCGGTAGGCCTTCAGCCCCTCGAACACCTCCTGCGCGTAGTGCAGGACGACCGCCGACGGGTCCAGTTCGATCGGTCCGTAGGGCATGACCCGGGCGTTGTGCCAGCCCGCGTCGACGAGGTAGTCGATCGACACCATGTGGTCGGTGTGGTATCTGCCGAAACCCGGCTCAGCCAAAATAGATTCGCGCACCTCGTCCGCGGTCGGGTTCGCTGTGACCGACACGTGGAACTCGAGGAGACCGCTTTTCATGCAGCGATTGTATAACCGGTGCGCTAGCGGGTTTTTGCCGTCACGAACGGCGGCGCCACCACCTCGCACTCAACCGCGCGGCCCCGCACGTCGACGGTGAGCTGCGCGCCGTCGGCGATACCGGCGTCGGAGTCGATCAGCGCCAGCGCGATACCGGCTTTCAGGGTCGGCGAGAAGGTGCCCGACGTGGTGACCCCGACTTGCCGGTCGCCGTCGAGTACCGCCAGCTCGGCCCGCAGCACGCCCCGCCCGGTCGCGCGCAGCCCGCGCAACAGCCGTGCAGGACCTGCTGCCTTCTCTGCCAGCAGCGCCTCGCGGCCGAAGAAGGCCTCCTTGCGCCAGCCGATCGCCCAGCCACAGCGGGCCTGCAGCGGAGAGATAACCGGCGACAGTTCGTGACCGTGTAGCGGGTAGCCCATCTCGGTGCGCAGCGTGTCGCGGGCACCCAGACCAGCCAGCTCGCCCCCGACCTGCGCCACCGCCGCCACCAATGCGTCGAACACCACCCCCGCGCAATCCCAGTCCGGCAGCAACTCGTAGCCGTGTTCACCGGTGTAGCCGCTGCGGCACACCCGTACCGGCACGCCGGCGTAGGAGGCGTCCGCGTAGGCCATGTAGTCCATAGCGGTTGGCAGGCCAAGCGCCGCGAGTACCTCGGTGGACCGTGGCCCCTGCACCGCCAGCACGGCGCGCGAGCGGTGCTCGTCGGTGATCGTCACCCCGGCCGGCGCCGCCTCCTGCAGGGCCGCCACCACCGCCGCGGTGTTGGCGGCGTTGGGTACCAGGAAGATCTCGTCGTCGGCGACGTAGTAGGCCAGCAGGTCGTCAATTACCCCACCGGATTCGGTGCAGCACAACGTGTATTGCGCCTTGCCCGGCTCGATCCGACCCAGGTCGTTGGTGAGCGTCGCGTTGACGAACGCCGCGGCGCCGGGGCCGTGGACGGTCGCCTTGCCCAGATGGCTGACATCGAACAGACCCGCGGCGCTACGGGTGGCGTTGTGCTCGGCGACGGTGCCGGCGTAGGACACCGGCATCAGCCAGCCACCGAACTCAGCGAAGCTGGCGCCCAACTCGCGGTGGCGATCTTCCAGGGGTCCGTGTTGCAGTTCGCTCACGACGAGCCACCTTAATCGGCACACTTGTCTAGGTGGTCGATTGGGACGCCCTGGAAGCAGCCGGAATCGCCGACGCGCGGGGCCGCGCCGGCCTGGTCGAGTACCTGGACGGTCTCGGCTTCACCACCGAGCAGATGGCCGACGCCGAGCGCCAGGGCCGGTTGTTCGGGCTGGCCGGTGACGTCGTGGGCCGGTCCGGGACGCCGACCTACAGCCTGACCAGTGCCGCCGACGCGCTGGACATACCGGTCGACGATGTCGCGCGCGCCTGGAACATGCTCGGACTGACCATCGCCGATCCCGATACGCCGACGTTGAGCCAAGCCGATGTGGACGCCTTGGCGACCTGGGTCGAGATGCGATCGCAGCTCGGCCCAGACAACCAAGCCGTCGACTCCTTCCTGCGGGTGCTCGGTACGACGATGGCCCGGCTGGCCGAGGCCGAGTCATCGATGATCCGGACCAGCCAGCCCGACGTGTGGCTGGGCCACACCAACGACGAGCTCACCACCGCGCGGGCCTGGCGCGCGACCGCGGCGTTCATCCCCCGGATCGGGGCGGTGATGGACGCTGTGCACCGCCACCACCAGGTCAGCAACCGGACATTTCTGGAGGGGCTTACCATGGGTCCGTCGGCGAGCATCATGTGCGGCGTCGGTTTTGCCGACCTGTCCGGTTTCACCGCACTGACCCAGCTACTCACACCCGCGGAACTGTCGACCCTGCTCGCCGAGTTCGGCGGCACCGTCGGCGACGTGGTGCACGCCGACGGCGGCCGGGTGGTGAAGTTCATCGGCGATGCCGTGATGTGGGTGAGCTCGACGCCCGAGTTGCTGGCCAAGGCGGCGATCGACCTGGTCAACAATCCGAGAGCACGCGAGGCCGGCCTGCGGGTTCGCGCCGGCCTGGCCTACGGCGAAGTGGTGGCGATGGTCGGTGACTACTTCGGCACCCCGGTGAACCTGGCCGCCCGACTGGTGGACGCCGCGCGGCCCGGGCAGATCCTGGTAGCCGCAGATCTTCGCGACAAACTGCCGGACTGGCCCGCGAGGCTTTTGGACCCATTGCTGCTCAAGGGCTTTGAGGCACCCACGGCGGCCTACAACCTGCACTGCGACGGTTGACCTAGGGTAAGTGTTCGTGAGCACCGAACCGGGATACCCGACCCCTGTCGTCGCCGTCGCCGCCGCGCTGCCCGCCGGCGCCGACCAGGCAGTCCTGATCGTGCCGGTCGTTGCGGCCGGCGACGAGTCCGAGTCCGGCGGTTCAGCGAGGCTCGACGGAGGAGAGGTGAAGCTGGGACCGCCGCATGAATCCGGCGCCGTGGTCGCTGCGACCGAGCCGGCGTTGCCCGCCGACGCGATCGTCGAGATCGAGGCCGGGCTGCGGGCGCTGAATGCCAAGGGCGCCAACGACCAGGTGAATCGGCTGGTAGTGGCGTCGCTGCCGGTGTCGAGTGTGGTGACCGTCGGGCTGGGGCCGGCCCGCGATTTTTGGCCAGCCGAGGTGATCCGGCGCGCGGCGGGAACGGCGGCACGCTCGCTGAACGGTACGGCCGCGGTGATCAGCACCCTGGCCGGGTTGCCCGGAGACGGTGTCGCAGCCGCCAGCGTCGAGGGACTTCTGTTAGGCGGCTACCGCTTCACCGCGTTCCGCAGCGAAAAGACCGCCCCCAAGGAGCCTGGCCTGCAGACCGTCACCGTGCTGTGCACCGCGGCCGACGCCCAGGAGCAGGCCACGCGCGGGGCCGACGTCGCCGCCGCGGTGGCTACCGCACGAGATTTCGTCAACACCCCGCCCAGTCACCTGTTTCCGGCTGAATTCGCCGATCGGGCCCGCACGCTGGGCGAAGCGGCCGGCCTGGACGTCGAAGTGCTCGATGAGCAGGAACTCGCCGACGCCGGCTACGGCGGCGTTATCGGTGTCGGCAAGGGCTCCGCACGCCCGCCCCGGCTGGTTCGGCTGACCCACCACGCACCGGCGGGGACGGCGGCCAAGAAGGTGGCGCTGGTGGGCAAGGGCATCACCTTCGACACCGGCGGTATCTCCATCAAGCCGGCCGCATCCATGCATCACATGACCTCCGATATGGGTGGGGCGGCCGCGGTGATCGCGACTGTCGTGCTGGCCGCTCGACGCCGGCTGCCGATCGACGTGATCGCCACCGTGCCGATGGCCGAGAATATGCCGTCGTCGACCGCGCAGCGCCCCGGCGACGTGCTCACCCAGTACGGCGGCACTACCGTCGAGGTGCTCAACACCGACGCCGAGGGCCGACTGATCCTGGCCGACGCTATCGTGCGGGCCTGCGAGGACAACCCGGACTACTTGATCGAGACCTCGACACTGACCGGTGCGCAGACGGTGGCGCTCGGCGCGCGCACCCCCGGCGTGATGGGCAGCGACGAGTTCCGGGACCGGGTGGCGGCGATCTCGCAGACCGTCGGGGAGAACGGCTGGCCGATGCCGCTGCCCGACGATCTCAAAGATGACCTGAAGTCCACGGTTGCCGACCTGGCCAACGTGAGCGGGCAGCGGTTCGCCGGCATGCTGGTCGCCGGGGTCTTCCTGCGTGAGTTCGTGGCCGACGGGGTGGCCTGGGCGCACATCGACGTGGCTGGTCCGGCCTACAACGCCGGCGGCGCATGGGGCTACACCGGCAAGGGCGGCACCGGGGTGCCGACCCGCACCATGTTCGCCGTACTGGAAGACATCTGCGAGCGAGGCTGAGCAAGCCAGGCTGACCACGAATCAATCAGCAGCACAGCGCATTTACCTAGTACAACGGGACCTTTTGTGAACGGTCGCCGGGTTGCCCCACTAGGCTGGGGCAGGCCGATGCCGCCATCGGACAGCAGCCGCGCCCTGGCTGCGTAGCGAAGCGGCCGTGATGACAGGATGGACGCACCTAATCCGCCTGCCTACGGCACCCGGAGCACGCCGCTGTGGTAAGCCAGAGAGCGAGCCAAAGCGGCCCACCGACCTATCGAGGAGTCAACTGCGATGGCGTTCTCAGTTCAGATGCCGGCACTCGGTGAGAGCGTCACCGAAGGAACCGTGACCCGCTGGCTCAAAAAGGAGGGCGACCCGGTCGAGGTCGACGAGCCATTGCTGGAGGTCTCCACCGACAAGGTCGACACCGAGATCCCGGCACCGGTGGCCGGTGTACTGACCAAGATCGTCGCCGGCGAGGATGACACAGTCGAGGTCGGGGGCGAACTGGCCCAGATCAGCGAGGCCGGCGAGAGCGTTGCCGCGCCCGCCCAGCCGGCACCCGAGGCCGCACCCGCTGCTGCTCCGGCGGCGCCCGCTGCTGCTCCGGCGGCACCCGCGCCGGCGGAACCTGTTCCCGCCGCACCCGCGCCGGCTGCATCAACAGCACCGACTGCACCGACTCCGGCCGGCGGCGGCACCTCGGTGGTGATGCCCGAGTTGGGCGAGTCGGTCACCGAGGGCACCGTGACGCGCTGGCTGAAGCAGGTCGGTGATTCCGTGGAGGTCGACGAGCCGCTGGTGGAGGTCTCCACCGACAAGGTCGACACCGAGATCCCGTCACCGGTGGCCGGCACACTGCTCTCGATCACCGCCGCCGAGGACGCCACCGTCGAGGTCGGTGGCGAACTGGCCCAGATCGGTGCGGCGTCCGCAGCTGCCCCGGCCCCGGCCCCGGCCCCGGCACCGACGCCTGCGCCGGCCCCGCAGCCTCGCCCCGAACCCACCCCGTCGGCTGCACCCGCGCCTGCACCCGTTGCCGCGCCAGTGCCGCCCCCCGCACCGCCGGCACCGCCGGCACCGCCGCAACCCGCCCCCAGCGGCTCCCCCACTGCAGATGCCACGCCGTACGTGACCCCGCTGGTACGCAAGCTCGCCGTCGACAACAACGTCGACCTGAGCCGGGTCACCGGCACCGGAGTCGGCGGGCGGATTCGCAAGCAGGACGTACTGGCCTTTGCCGAACAACAGCCCGCACCCCAGCAGGCCCCGGCCGCCCAGCCGGCTGCGGCTGCGGCTCCGGCTCCGGTGTCAGCACTGGCACACCTGCGCGGGACCACCGCCAAGGCCAACCGGATCCGGCAGATCACCGCCAAGAAGACCCGCGAGTCGCTGCAAGCCACCGCCCAACTGACCCAGACCCACGAGGTCGACATGACCAAGATCGTGTCGCTGCGGGCCCGGGCCAAGGCCGACTTTGCCGAACGCGAAGGCGTCAACCTGACCTACCTGCCGTTCATCGCCCGCGCGGTGATCGATGCGCTCAAGACCCAACCGAACGTCAACGCCAGCTATAACGAGGACGCCGGCGAGATCACCTACTATGACGCCGAGCACCTCGGGTTCGCCGTCGACACCGAGCAGGGACTGCTGTCACCGGTGATCCACAATGCCGGCGACCTGTCGCTGGCGGGGCTGGCCCGGGCCATCGCCGACATCGCCGCCCGGGCGCGATCGGGTGGCCTGAAACCGGACGAGTTGTCCGGCGGCACTTTCACCATCACCAACATCGGCAGCCAGGGCGCGCTGACCGACACCCCGATCCTGGTTCCGCCGCAGGCCGCCATGCTGGGTACCGGCGCCATCGTCAAGCGGCCACGGGTTGTCATCGACGAGGCCGGCAACGAGTCGGTCGGGGTGCGCTCGATCTGCTACCTGCCGCTGACCTACGACCATCGGTTGATCGACGGCGCCGACGCCGGAAGGTTCGTCACCACGATCAGGACCCGGCTTGAAGAAGCCGCATTCGAAGCCGAGCTGGGTCTTTAACAATCCATAGAGGTTCGCGAAGGGCTGCAAGAGGATTCAGCGTGGGCAATCTCATCGTCGCAATCGCCGGGTCATCCGGGCTGATCGGCTCCGCTCTGGTGTCGGCGCTCCGGGCCGCCGACCATCGGGTGCTGCGGATCGTCCGCCGGGCCCCGGCCAACGCCGACGAACTGCGCTGGGATCCCGAGGCTGGCGACATCGACGTCGACGCCCTGGCCGGGATCGACGCCGCGATCAATCTGTGCGGCATCGGCGTCAGCGACCGCCGCTGGTCTGGGGCCTTCAAACAGAACCTGCGCGACAGCCGGATCACCCCGACCGAGGTGCTGGCGTCCGCGGTGGCCGACGCCGGCGTGCCGGTGCTGATCAACGCCAGCGGCGTCGGTTTCTACGGTGACACCGGTACCCGCACGGTCGACGAGTCCGCCCCGGCCGGTCGGGGTTTCCTGGCTCAGCTGGCACACGACTGGGAGGCCGCGACCGCGCCCGCCCGAGCCGTTGGCGCCCGGGTCGTGCTGGCCCGCACCGGTTTGGTGCTAGCCCGCTCGGGTGGGGTGCTGGGCGCGCTGCGTCCGATGTTCTCGCTGGGGCTGGGCAGTCGACTGGGCAACGGCCGTCAATACATGCCCTGGATCAGCCTGGAAGACGAGGTCCGAGCCCTGCGGTTCGCGATCACCGAGTCTGCGATCACCGGTCCGGTCAACCTGACCGGGCCGGCGCCGGTCACCAATGCCGAGTTCACCGCCGCGCTCGGTCGGGCGCTGAACCGACCGACCCCCTTGCTACTGCCCGGGTTCGCGGCGCGGGCCGCCCTCGGCGAATTCGCCGACGAGGGGCTGCTCGCCGGACAGCGAGCCATCCCGGCCGCCTTGGAGCAGGCCGGCTTCCAGTTTCGGCACAACACCATCGGCGAGGCCCTCGGGTACGCCACCGCCCACCCGACTCCGCCGTAGCGCCCCCGCCGGGCGACACCGAGCCGGGTAGCCTGCCAAGCATGGCGTCCATCCGGTCCAGCACCGCACCGGTCGACGTGCGGCAGTTGGGCACCGTCGAATACGGCACCGCTTCGCAACTGCAGCGCGACCTGGCCGACGCCAGGGCAGCCGGCGGACCGGACACCCTCTTGCTGCTGGAGCATCCCCCGGTGTACACCGCCGGGCGGCGCACCGAGCCGCAGGACCGCCCGGATCCATCCGCCCAAGGCACCCCGGTGATCGAAACCGACCGGGGCGGCAAGATCACCTGGCACGGCCCGGGTCAGCTGGTGGGTTACCCGGTCATCGGCCTGGCCGAACCACTGGACGTCGTCAATTACGTACGACGCCTCGAAGAATCCCTCATCGAAGTGTGTAACACACTGGGTCTCAGCACCGTTCGAATCGAAGGCAGGTCCGGCGTGTGGTTGCCGCCCGGGGGTGGCAGGTCCGCTCGTAAAATCGCCGCAATCGGTGTCCGGGTGGCCCGCGCGACCACCCTGCACGGGTTCGCGCTCAATTGTGATTGTGACCTCAGGGCCTTCGGCGCCATCGTGCCGTGCGGGATCAGCGACGCGGGCGTGACATCACTGACGGCTGAGTTAGGCCGCCTGACCAGCGTAGATGATGTCCGGCTCGCAGTCGCCGACGCGGTCCTCGCCGCACTCGACGGGGTGCTGCCGGTGCGCGACCATTTCGAGCGCCGCGTAAAGTCGACACGGTGACTGACGTCCCGGAAGGCCGTAGATTACGCCGTGCCGAAGCACGCAACGCCGAGACTCCGATCGAGCGTAAACCGTCCTGGATCAAGACCCGCGCCCGAATGGGGCCGAACTACACCGAGCTGAAGAGCTTGGTAAAGCGGGAAAAGTTGCACACGGTCTGCGAAGAGGCGGGCTGCCCCAACATCTACGAGTGTTGGGAAGACCGGGAGGCTACCTTCCTGATCGGTGGCGAGGTCTGCACCCGCAACTGTTCGTTCTGCCTGATCAAATCGGGCAAGCCCACCGAGTTGGACCGCGATGAACCGCGACGCGTCGCCGAGAGTGTGCAGGCGATGGGGCTGCGGTATTCGACGGTGACCGGAGTCACCCGCGACGACCTGGCCGATCAGGGTTCCTGGCTGTACGCCGAGACGGTGCGGGCCATCAAAGCACTCAACCCGTCAACGGGTGTCGAACTGCTAATCCCCGACTTCGACGCCCGGCCGGACCTGTTGGCCGAAGTATTCGAGTCACGCCCGGAAGTGTTGGCGCACAATGTCGAAACCGTGCCTCGCATCTTCAAGTTGATCCGGCCCGGGTTCACCTACGAGCGCAGCCTCAGCGTGTTGACCCAAGCCCGCCAAGCGGGGCTGGTGGCCAAGAGCAACCTCATCCTCGGCATGGGCGAGACACCCGAGGAGATCCGTGATGCGCTCTCCGCTATGCACGACGCCGGTGCCGAGCTGGTCACCATCACCCAGTATCTGCGGCCCTCGGACCGACACCACCCGATCGAACGCTGGGTCAAACCCGAGGAGTTCGTCGAGCATGCCCAGTACGCCGAGCAGCTCGGGTTCGCCGGGGTGATGTCCGGCCCGCTGGTGCGCTCGTCGTATCGGGCCGGACGGCTCTACCAGCAAGCCGTGGAAAACCGGGCCCGTCGCGACCAGCAGCCCACCCCGGCCAACGGCTGATCCGGCACCCGGCTGGGTATCCTTGGTAGTTATGCCCAGACCGCGCACCACCACCGAGGACAAGGCTGCCCGGGCGGCGGCGAAAGCCAATCGCAAGGCCGCCGGCAAAGAGCGCCGCACCCAGCTGTGGCAGGCCTTCCAGATTCAGCGCAAAGAGGACAAGCGACTACTGCCATACATGATCGGCGCGTTCGTGCTGGTCTCGGGGCTGACGATCGCGTTGGCACTCAACGGCGGCACGGTCGCCAAGGTGACGACGATCCCGCTCGGCCTGGTGCTGGGTGCGCTGGTGGCATTCGTGATCTTCGGTCGCCGCGCTCAGCGATCGGTCTACCGCAAGGCCGAGGGGCAGGCCGGTGCGGCGGCTTGGGCATTGGACAACATGCGTGGCAAGTGGCGGGTCACCGCGGGGGTGGCCGCCACCGGCCAGCTCGACGCCATCCACCGGGTGATCGGCCGGCCCGGCATCATCTTCGTCGCCGAAGGCTCGGCGGCCCGGCTCAAACCGTTACTCGCCCAAGAGAAGAAGCGCACCGCCCGGTTGGTTGGTGAGGTGCCGATCTACGACGTGGTGGTGGGCACCGGGGACGGCGAGGTTCCGCTGGCCAAACTGGAGCGATTCCTGACCAAGCTCCCGGCCAACATCTCCGCCAAGCAGATGGATTCGCTGGAGTCGCGGCTGGCCGCACTGGGGTCGAGGACCGGTGCCGCGGCCATGCCGAAGGGCCCGCTGCCGGGTGGAGCGAAGTTGCGCGGTGTGCAGCGTGCCGTACGCCGGCGCTAGCTGACAAGCTCAGCGGCTGCGGACCACGGCGGTGGCGGTCGCCCGGTCCTGCAGACCCCGACCGTCAGCGTCGGCGAACAGCGCCGGGACCACCAGCGCGATCAACAGTCCGCGGGCCAGGGCACGCGCCGCACCCACTCCGACGCCGGCACCGTCGACCGGGATCACCCGCAGCCCGCACACATACTGGCCCGGCGTGAACCCGAACAGCCGTACCGCGGCCGCACCGATCACCAGCCAGATCGCCAGCACCATGGTTGCCAGGAGTTCCGGGGTCACCACACCCGACGCCGACCCCAGGCCGGCCAGCCCATAGGCCATCAGCCAGTCGACGACCAGGGCCAACACCCGGCGCCCCGTCGGAGCCAGCGACCCGGGGCCGGTGGCCGGCAAACCCAAGCGCTCCCCCGGAGTGCGGTCGGCGAGGTGGGGTCCGGCCGACTCCGGCCCGGACAGCCACGATGAGAACGTGCGGCTCATGGCCCCTACGATAAGCGAGCCGGAACCCGACCCGGCGGCGACGGGTCCCGCCACGGTTGCGTAACGTCAACAGCGGCAACCCCAGGGCCCGGCCGGGGCTTCCAGCGGAGGAGAAAACTTCTGTGACCGACAAGACGGCCGACGATATTCTCAAACTCGTCGCCGACGAGAACGTGGAGTACATCGACATCCAGTTCTGCGACTTGCCGGGCATGATGCAGCATCTGTCGATTCCCGCATCCACGGTCGACGCAAGCGTGTTCGAGGACGGGTTGGCGTTCGACGGTTCATCGATCCGCGGCTTCCAGTCCATTCACGAGTCGGACATGATGCTGCTACCCGACTTCTCCACCGCCCAGATCGATCCGTTCCGTGCCGCCAAGACGCTGAACCTGAACTTTTTTGTGCACGACCCGTTCACCCGCGAGCCCTACTCGCGCGACCCGCGCAACGTCGCGCGGAAAGCCGAGAGCTACCTGGCCAGCACCGGCATCGCCGACACCGCCTATTTCGGCGCCGAAGCCGAGTTCTACATCTTCGA
>JBDTEP010000126.1:0-3147 GCA_039922455.1 Mycobacterium sp.
CGGTGCATGGGCGCTGACCAGCGCCGCGCCCCGCGCCAGCGCCGTGTCCGGCTCCTCGGGCACGCTGACCGGGATCGGGCTGGCCGCGTCAATATCTGCCTTGACCACGCCGATATTGACGCCGGACCCGACCACGAACAAGCCCCCGGGTCGCGACGTCAGCCCGCCCGCCTGCGTGGCCAGCGTGGTCAACTCGCCAACCGCGGCGATGTCGTCGGACGGCAGCGCCACCCGATGCACCTCGGTGATCGAGCCGTCGGAAGAATCGACGACCGCCAGGGTGGCGCTGTCGGGCTCGATGAACATCAATGCGATCCGCTCGTAGCCGATCGACCCGCCCACCGTCTGCGCCAATGCAGCCGCCGCCAGGAACGCCGACACCAGCATCACGTTGTCGACCCGACGTTCGGCCAAGGCGTCGCGCAGCTGACCGGCCTGCAGCTGATTCGCGACGGTCACGCCCGTCGACGCCAGCCGGTAGCCGCCCTCCTTCGCACTCTCCTGAGTGCCGAGGATCGCCGAGACCACCTGGTCGGGAAATGCCACGATGCCGTCGGCGATCTCGAAACCGTCCTCGTCGACGGTGACGCCACCGGCGTTCTCTCCCTCGACGAGGACCATGCGGACCGACGGGGGTGCCATCGAGACCCCCAGAACGATGTCCACCGCACCTCCTCCCGCTACGACCGACAATTGATTAGCCCATCTTATATCTGAGCGGTGTAAATCCCCACTCAGAAATGGAGGCCCGGGATCGGGAGCGGGAACCCGCCGCCACCGTGCCCACCGCCTCGACCGTGACCCCCTCCGTGACCCCCTCCACCGTGGCCCCAGTCGTCATCGTCATGGCCTCCCCAGCCGCCGCGGGGCGGGCCGAAGAGCGGCGGACCACCGGGCAGGCCCGGGATCTGCAGATTCGGGATCATCGGCGGCGGGGCAGCCGGCGGGGGCGGTGGTGGCGCCGGGGCCGCGGGCAGGTGGACAGGGGCCTGCGGTGCTGGAGCGGGGGCTTGCACTGGAACCGGTTCTGCCGGCGGTGGCGGTGCTGGCGGCGGCGGAACGACGGCCTTGGGCGGCGGCGCCTGATGGGTGACGACGTTGGCGCGCACGGCGGGCCGCTGATCGGTCGCCGGCCGCATGCCCACCGCCAGCGCGATCGCCAGTGTCACCACCCCGACCACGAACAGCGCCGCCACCCCGGCAGTGACCAGCATCGGCTTGCGCTCGCGCTGCGGTTGTGCCGCCGTGCTGAAGTCCAGCAGCCGGGAGTCGACGAGCTCGGGGTCGTCGACGTCGGGGCCCAACGCGGGCAGGAACCCGCTCTCGGCAAAATCCGGGACCGCGCTGTAAGCCAGCGGTTCATTGGCGGCAGTGGCGTTGTAGTCGGCCACTGCCGGCGCGACGTAGGCATATCCGGCACTGACCAGCGCCGGGTTCACCGCACCTGTGCCGGGATCCTGCGCCCAGGCCAGCGCCCGGGTGGAGGAAGCGAACAAGGGCGCGTGCGCGCTGGCCAGCGCCGCACCCCGGGCCAGCGCCATCTCCGGTTCCTCGGGCGCACTGACCGGCAGCGGGCTGGCCTTGTCCAACTCCGGTTTGATCATCGCGACATTGACGCCGCCCGAGCCAACCACGAACAGCCCGTCGGGATGCGACTCCAGCTCCTGCGCGCCGGCAACCATCGCGGTCAGCTCGTCGACCGCCCGGGTGTCGTCGCGCGACAGCGGCTGCCGGCGGACCTCAGTGATCGAGCCGTCATCGGAGCTGACCACTGCCAGGGTGGCGGCCTCCGGTTCGACGAACAGCAGCGCCGTCCGCGCGTAGTGGGTCGCGCTACCCACCGCCTGGGCCAGCGCGGCAGCAGCCAGGAACGCCGACACCAGCATCACGTTCTCAACCTTGTGACCGACCAACGCCTCGCGCAGCGCGGCTTCCTCGGCCGGGTCGCTCCAGGACACGCCGGTCGAACTGAGCTGATAGCCGCCCTCGCGCGCACCCTCGCGGGTACCCAGGATCGCCGACACGACCCGCTGCGGGGCGCTCTGGCCACCGGCACCGACCTCGAAGTCGTCGTGGTCCACGGTGACCCCGTCCGCGCTTTCGCCTTCCATCAGCACCATGCGGACTGTCGAGGGCGCCATCGACACCCCTAGAACGATGTCCACGAAACCTCCACCTGTCGCCGGTCGACCAGGACAACGGAGCCAAACCCCGCCAAGACCAGCCGGTACCGGCTTCATCGCAGCCGCACGGCAACCATCACATCCGAGGGCTAACCGGACTTGATGAAGTTCTGGTACGAGCGGGACGGCGTCGGCCCGCGCTGGCCCTGATATTTCGACCCTACTCGCGTGCTGCCGTAAGGGTGCTCGGCCGGACTCGTCAGCCGCAGCAGACACAGCTGGCCGATCTTCATTCCCGGCCACAATGTGATCGGCAGATTGGCCACGTTAGACAGCTCCAGGGTGATGTGCCCGGAGAAGCCGGGATCGATGAACCCGGCGGTCGAATGGGTCAGCAGGCCCAGCCGGCCCAGGCTCGATTTGCCCTCCAGACGCCCGGCCAGGTCCGCGGGCAGGGTGCAGCACTCCAGGGTGGAGCCCAGCACGAACTCACCGGGGTGCAGTACGAACGGCTCGCCGGGGTCGGGCTCGACGAGCGTGGTCAGCTCGTCCTGCTGCGCGGCCGGGTCTATGTGGGTGTAGCGGGTGTTATTGAACACCCGGAACAGGTTGTCGAGCCGGACATCGACGCTGGACGGCTGTACCAGGGCGTCATCGAACGGGTCGATGCCCAGCCGGCCGGCCGCGATTTCGGCACGCAGGTCGCGATCGGAGAGCAGCACCGGACGAGCGTATCCGCTCGGCCTGCCGGGACTGCCGCGCTCCGCGAATTGCCGCCCACTGCGCTTCATTGCGGTTACTTACGCGTCACGCCCCTTCGGCGGATGAAACCGCTCACTACCGGGTGCGCCGCGGCCGGGTGCTAGCCTTCGATGGCGCCATCGCCGATGTAGTTCAATGGCAGAACATCAGCTTCCCAAGCTGAATACGCGGGTTCGATTCCCGTCATCGGCTCCAGTTTGACCAGCGCATATGCCGTTCGAGGCGTCCAAAATGGGCGAGCGTTTCACGACGATGTCGCAAC
>JBDTEP010000127.1:0-11779 GCA_039922455.1 Mycobacterium sp.
CCTGGTCGACTACAAGCCCGACGCGCAGCGCGGTGACGGCTCGCCCACACCCCCAGCCACGGCGCCGGCGACCACACCGGCCCCACCGGCCGCCGCACCCGTCCCGACTGTCGCGGCACCCGCCGCCCCCGTCCCGACTGTCGCGGCACCCGCCGCCCCCGCCCCGACTGTCGCGGCACCCGCCGCCCCGGCGCCGGCGGCACCGGCTGCCCCTGCACCCGCGGCGAAATCGCCGGCGCCGGCCGACGACGACGAGGTGCAGGTGTTGCGCGGAGCATCCGCGGCGGTGGCCAAGAATATGTCCGCCTCGCTGACGGTGCCGACGGCCACCAGCGTGCGTGTCGTACCAGCCAAGCTGATGATCGACAACCGCACCGTCATCAACAACCATCTCAAGCGGACCCGCGGCGGCAAGATCTCGTTCACCCACCTGCTGGGCTACGCGATCGTGCAGGCGGTCAAGCAGTTCCCGAACATGAACCGGCACTTCGCCGAGATCGACGGCAAGCCGAACGCCGTCACTCCAGCCCAGACCAATTTGGGGCTGGCGATCGACCTGCAAGGCGCCGGCGGCAAGCGCTCGCTGGTGGTGGCCGCCATCAAGGGCTGCGACTCCCTGCATTTCGCGCAGTTCGTCGCCGCCTACGAAGACATCGTGCGTCGTGCCCGGGACGGCAAACTGACCGCCGAGGACTTCGCCGGTGTGACGCTTTCGCTGACCAACCCCGGCACCATCGGCACCGTGCACTCGGTGCCCCGGTTGATGGCGGGCCAGGGCGCGATCATCGGCGTCGGCGCGCTGGAGTACCCCGCGGAATTCCAGGGCGCCAGCGAACAGCGGATCGCCGAACTCGGTGTTGGCAAGGTGATCACGCTGACCTCGACCTACGACCACCGCATCATCCAGGGCGCCGAATC
The DNA here is from genome assembly GCA_039922455.1 of Mycobacterium sp. Taxonomy (GTDB): domain Bacteria; phylum Actinomycetota; class Actinomycetes; order Mycobacteriales; family Mycobacteriaceae; genus Mycobacterium. The sequence goes on from JBDTEP010000127.1 coordinate 919, forward strand.
GGGTGACTTCTTGCGCACCGTGCACCAGATGCTGCTCTCCGACGACTTCTGGGACGAGATCTTCTTCGCGCTGTCCATCCCCTACGAGCCCATCCGTTGGCGCACCGACAACCCGGATTCGATCGTCGACAAGAACGCCCGTGTCGTCGAATTGATCGCCGCATACCGCAACCGCGGCCACCTGATGGCCGACATCGACCCGCTGCGGCTGGACAACACCCGGTTCCGCAGTCACCCTGACCTCGATGTGCAGAGCCACGGCCTGACGCTGTGGGACTTAGACCGCGAGTTCAAGGTCGAAGGGCTGCCCGGCGGCGACTTCCGCAAGCTACGCGAGATCCTCTCGGTGTTGCGCGACGCCTATTGCCGCCATGTCGGCGTGGAGTACACCCACATCCTCGAACCCGAGCAACAGCAGTGGCTGCAGGAGCGCATCGAGGTTAAGCACATCAAACCTACTGTGGCGCAACAGAAATATATTCTGAGTAAGCTGAATGCCGCCGAAGCATTCGAGAGCTTCCTGCAGACCAAATACGTCGGGCAGAAGCGGTTCTCCCTGGAGGGCGCCGAGACCGTCATCCCGATGATGGACGCCGCCATCGATCAGTGCGCCGAATACGGACTCGACGAGGTCATCATCGGGATGCCCCACCGTGGCCGGCTCAACGTACTGGGCAACATCGTCGGCAAGCCCTACTCGCAGATCTTCACCGAGTTCGAGGGCAACCTCAACCCGGCCGAAGCGCACGGCTCTGGCGACGTCAAATACCACCTCGGTGCTACCGGGGTGTACCTGCAGATGTTCGGCGACAATGACATTCAGGTGTCCCTGACCGCCAACCCGTCGCACTTGGAGGCGGTGGACCCGGTGCTGGTAGGGCTCGTCCGGTCCCGCCAGGACCTGCTGGATCGGGGCGCCTCGGACGGCGGCGAGCAGCCGGCGTACTCGGTGGTGCCGATGATGCTGCACGGCGACGCCGCGTTCGCCGGTCAGGGCGTGGTGGCCGAGACGCTGAACATGGCACTGCTGCCCGGTTATCGGGTCGGCGGGACCATCCACATCGTCGTCAACAACCAGATCGGGTTCACCACCGCGCCGGATCACTCGCGGTCCAGCGAGTACTGCACCGACGTCGCCAAGATGATCGGCGCGCCGATCTTCCACGTCAACGGCGACGACCCGGAGGCCTGCGACTGGGTAGGTCGGTTGGCGGTGGACTTCCGGCAGAAGTTCCACACCGACGTCGTCATCGACATGCTGTGCTACCGCCGTCGTGGGCACAACGAGGGCGACGACCCATCGATGACGAACCCGTACATGTACGACGTGATCGGCACCAAGCGTGGCGTCCGCAAGAGCTACACCGAAGACCTGATCGGCCGCGGCGACATCTCGATGAAGGAGGCCGAGGACGCACTGCGCGACTATCACGGCCAGCTGGAGCGGGTGTTCAACGAGATCCGCGAACTCGAGAAGCATGCCGCGTTGCCCAGCGAGTCGGTGGAGTCCGAGCAGCAAGTGCCGCGCGGCCTGAACACCGCGGTGGACAAGGCGATGCTGGCCCGCATCGGTGACGCATTCATGGCGATTCCCGACGGCTTCACCACGCACCCCCGGGTGCTGCCGGTGCTGGAGCGGCGTCACGAGATGGCCTACGAGGGCAAGGTCGACTGGGCGTTCGCCGAACTGCTGGCACTGGGTTCGCTGGTCGCCGACGGCAAACTGATCCGGCTGTCCGGGCAGGACACCCGCCGCGGCACCTTCTCGCAGCGGCACTCGGTGATCATCGACCACGCCAACGGCGCGGAGTTCAGTCCGCTGCAGCTGCTGGCCACCAACCCCGACGGAACCCCGAGCGGCGGCAAGTTCCTGGTGTACGACTCACCACTATCGGAGTATGCCGCGGTCGGCTTCGAGTACGGCTACACCGTCGGCAACCCCGATGCCCTGGTGCTGTGGGAGGCGCAGTTCGGCGACTTCGTCAACGGCGCTCAGTCGATCATCGACGAGTTCATCAGCTCCGGTGAAGCCAAGTGGGGCCAGTTGTCCACCGTGGTACTGCTGTTGCCGCACGGCCACGAGGGCCAGGGCCCCGACCACACCTCGGGGCGCATCGAGCGCTTTCTGCAGCTGTGGGCGGAGGGTTCGATGACGATCGCGATGCCGTCGACCCCGTCGAACTATTTCCACCTGCTGCGCCGGCATGCCCTCGACGGGATCCAGCGGCCGCTGATCGTGTTCACCCCGAAGTCGATGCTGCGCAACAAGGCGGTGGTCAGCGACATCAAGGACTTCACCGACGTGAAGTTCCGCTCGGTGCTCGAAGAGCCCACCTACGATGGTGGGACCGGCGACCGCGCCAAGGTGAGCCGAGTACTGCTGACCAGCGGCAAGCTCTACTACGAACTGGTTGCCCGCAAGGTCAAGGACGGTCGCGACGACGTGGCGATCGTGCGGGTCGAGCAGCTAGCGCCGCTACCCAGGCGCAGGCTGGCCGAGACGCTGGACCGCTACCCGAATGCGCAGCAGTTCTTCTGGGTGCAGGAGGAACCCGCCAACCAGGGGGCGTGGCCGCGGTTCGGCCTGGAGCTGCCGGAGTTGTTGCCCGACAAGCTGACCGGGATCAAGCGGATCTCGAGGCGAGCGATGTCGGCACCGTCGTCGGGGTCGTCGAAGGTGCACGCCGTCGAACAGCAGGAGATCATCGACTTGGCGTTCGGCTGACCTGCCGCGACCGTGCGCGTCTGCCGAGTTGTGACGTGCAACCGCGCACGCTCGCCGGGGGTCTGAAGCCGGTACCGGCGGTACCGGATAAGCTCGGACGGTCAACCGACCTCGGGGAGGGCATATGCAGGGATTTGCCGGGAAAGTCGCCGTCGTCACCGGTGCCGGTTCGGGAATCGGCCAGGCGCTGGCCATCGAGCTGGCACGCGCGGGCGCGCGGTTGGCGATCAGCGACGTCGACACCGAGGGGCTGGCACAAACCGAGCGGCGGTTGAAGGCACTGGGCGTGCAGGTCAAGGCCGATCGTCTCGACGTCACCGAGCGGGAAGCGTTCCTCGCCTATGCCGACGAGGTCAAGGACTACTTCGGCAAGGTCAACCAGATCTACAACAATGCCGGCATCGCGTTCGCCGGCGATATCGAGGCCACTGACTTCAAGGACTTCGAGCGGGTGATGGACGTCGACTTCTGGGGCGTGGTCAACGGCACCAAGGCGTTCCTGCCGCACCTGATCGCCTCCGGGGACGGCCACGTCATCAACATCTCCAGTGTGTTCGGGCTGCTGGCGGTCCCCGGCCAGGCCGCCTACCACGCGGCCAAGTTCGCCGTCCGCGGCTTCACCGAGGCGTTGAACCAGGAGATGGCGGTGGCCAAGCACCCGGTCAAGGTCACCACGGTGCATCCCGGTGGCATCAAGACCGCGATCGCCCGCAACGCGACCGCCGCCGAGGGGCTCGACACCGCTGCGATGGCTGACCTCTTCGACCGGAGACTGGCCTCCACCTCGGCGGAGCAGGCCGCCCGGGTGATCCTCGAGGGGGTCAGCAAGAACCGGGCTCGGGTGCTGATCGGAACAGACGCCCGGATTCTCGACCTGCTCGCGCGCGTCACCGGCTCGGGCTACCAGCGGCTGTTCGCGTTCATCATCCCGAAATTGATGCCCCGGTAGCAGTTGGGGCTGTGCGCCGACGACGAGCCATTACCGCCCGAGCGGATGTTCGTCCAGAAAACCGTCCACCACCGTCTGCGGGTCGGCGCCACCGGCCACCCGGCGACGCATGTCGACCAGGGCAGCGGTATCCAGCACGCCGGCCACCTGGTTGATCGCCAGCAGTTGGAGTTCGGTCAGCTCATTGCGCCGATACAGCGGCACCACATTCTCGGCACGCACCAGTGCAGGTCTGGTGTCGGCGAGCACCGCGACGTCGCTGGAACCGTCGGGGGCGGCCGGATCGGCGGTGCTGGTCCACGCAGCGGTGATCTGTCGGGCCCGCAGCGCGGCGAACATCGCCGCGTCATCGGGGAATTCGCGCACCTTCGCCCATGCGCACCGTCCGACTGCAGTCGGTGCCCGAACACCTGTGACAACACCGACGACCAGGCTGGCGCAGTGCCGCACCAGCGCGCGCAGATCAGCGCCACCCCAGGCGGTCGCCGTGGCTTTGGTCACTGCCAGTGCGGGCTTGTCGGCGGCGGTCATGGCGTAGTCGCCGACTGCGATGCCCTCCGGCAGCGCGCCGGCCAACGCCCAGTAGACACCCCGGTCGGAGCGTGCCACGGAGTCAGGGGCGAACACTGCCAGGAATCGGCCGGTGAAGCCGGGAACGACAGTGAGTTCCCCGGCATCGAGTGCGGAAACCGGGTCGGCGACCGGTTCGACACGCACCGCAGCGCCTGCGCCACGCAGGGCGCTCGCGTACAGGTGGGCCAGTACCTGCGATTGCGGGTCCGGTGTCGTTCCCACACTCAGCGGCGGCGGCCCCTGGTGGGCGCCACAGCCCGCAATCAGCAGGACCGTCCACGCAAGCACCAGCCGGCGCCCACGATGCCTCCACGGCCCGGACACCGTGCGCTCAGGACGAGCCGGAGGCCGCCGCGACCGCCGCCGCAACGGCCGGTTCGACACGGGGGTCCAGCGGGCTGGGCACAACGCGGTCCGGCGCCAAGTCATCAGCGACGACGGAGAAAATCGCCTCGGCGGCAGCCAACTTCATCGCTTCGGTGATGCGGCGTGCGCCGGCGTCCAGCGCGCCCCGGAAGATTCCCGGGAACGCCAACACGTTGTTGATCTGGTTCGGGAAATCACTGCGGCCGGTGGCCACGATCGCCGCGTATTTGGCCGCCAGGTCCGGGTGGATCTCCGGATCCGGGTTGGACAGCGCGAACACCATCCCGCCCGGGGCCATCGACGCGATCAACTCCTCCGGCACCACCCCACCGGACGCGCCCAGAAACACGTCGGCGCCGACCAGGGCCTCGGCCAGGCCACCGGTACGGCCTTCCGGGTTGCTGCGCTGGGCCAGTTCGACTTTGACGCTGTTCATGTCAGTGCGCCCGGTGTGCAGGATGCCCTGTGAATCCAGCACCGTGACATCTGAGATGCCCACCGAGAGCAGGATGTTGGCACATGCCACCCCGGCCGCGCCGGCACCGGAGACAACGACCCGCAGCGACGGTATGTCGCGGCCGAGCACCTTGGCAGCACCCATCAGCGCCGCCAACACCACGATCGCGGTGCCGTGCTGGTCGTCGTGCATCACCGGGCAGTCCAGCGCCTCAATGGCGCGGCGCTCGATCTCGAAGCAACGCGGGGCGGAGATGTCCTCCAGGTTGACCGCCCCGAATGTCGGGCGCAGCCGCACCAAGGTCTCCACGATCTCGTCGGGGTCCTTGGTGTCCAACACGATCGGAATGGCGTCCAAGCCGGCGAAAGTCTTGAAGAGCGCCGCCTTGCCCTCCATCACCGGCAGCGCCGCCGCCGGACCGAGGTCGCCCAAACCCAGCACCGCAGTGCCGTCACTGACCACCGCCACCAGCCGGTGCGCCCAGGTGTAGCGGGCGGCCAGCGTGTGATCCGCGGCGATGGCACGGCTGACCTGCGCCACGCCGGGCGTGTAGGCGATCGACAGCGCGCGTTGGGTGTCCAGCGGGGCTTTCAGGTCAACAGAGATCTTTCCACCCATGTGGGCTTCGAAGATCTCTTCGTCTCCAAGGACGATCTGCGGGGCATCTGCCACCTGCGCAACGTTTTTAGCCATCCCCCCGAGGGTACTGCGCTGGCTCCCCGATCCGTCGATCGGCCCGCGTCGCAGCTAGGTTTGCTGGCCCGGGGCGTCGACAGATCGTCGGCGGGTTGACGCGGCTGCAATGATGGGCCGATGCGGTCGGCGGGACCATTGGCGGCGCGCGTGTTGGGGGTGCGGTCGCTGCTGTTGTCTTCGTTGCGCGGCTACCGCTCGTCATGGCTGCTCGGCGACGTGGTTGCGGCGATGACGCTGTTGGCGATCGCGGTGCCCGAGCAGCTGGCGACCGCGCGGTTGGCCGGCATGCCGCCGATCACCGGCTTTTATGCGTTCGTCGCGGGCAGCGTGATGTTTGCGTTGCTGGGATCGAACCCGCGGATGTCGGTCGGCGCCGATTCGACGATCGCGCCGCTGTTTGCGGTCGGGGTCGCCACGGTAATGGCCCGCACTCCCCTGGATTATGTGGCGCTGGTCGCAATCCTGGCGGTGATGGTCGGTGTGGTGGTCGCCCTGGTTGGCCTACTACGTCTCGGATGGGTCGCCGAATTCCTATCGGCGCCGATCATTACCGGGTTCCTGGGCGGGGTCGCCGTGATCATCGTCGTGCATCAGCTACCGGATCTATTGGGGTTGCCCGATAGGGACGGCAGCACCCTGCACCGGGGTGTTGGTGTGGTGCGTGACGCGCATCTACTCAACGGGTGGTCGCTGGGCATCGGCGCCGGCGTGTTCGCCGTAATGTTGGTCGCCGACAGGGTGGACCGCCGACTCCCCGGCGCACTGGTCGGGCTGGTCGGGTCGACGATCATTGCCGGCGCCTGGGATCTGCAGGCCCGTGGGGTGGTGGTATTGGGTGCGCTGGTCCATGACGCACCACGCGCCGGCCTGCACGGACTGTCCTGGTCGACGCTGGGCTCGGTGGCGCCGGTCGCCGGCGTCGTTGCCCTGGTGATTGTCAGCCAGACGGCCGCAACGACCCAGGCCTTCGCCGGCCAGGAGGCCGCCGCGGTCGACGTGAATCGCGATTTTCTGGGCGTTGGGGCCGGAAATGTGGTCGCAGGCCTGGTCGGTTCGTTCCCCGTAAATGCAAGTCCGCCGCGAACCGCGGCGGTGGCCGCAGCTTCCGGCCGCACCCAGCTCGCAGGGCTTATGGCCGCCGGCGCCTTGGTCGCGTTGATCCCGGCCACCTTCCTGCTGGCAGACCTGCCGGTGGCCACCCTCGCAGCGATTCTGATTTTCATCGCTGCCCGGATCCTGCCCGTCGGCGATCTCATCGACATCGCCCGCTACAACCGATTCGAATTCGCACTGGCGCTGATCACCTTGCTCACTGTTGCGCTGGTCGGCGTCGAGCAGGGCATCGCGGTGGCGGTCGCCTTGGCGATCGTCGATCGCACCCGCCTCAGCGCCCGTCCGCGGCTACGGGTTCTGGGCCGCATCCCGGCAACCACCAGCTGGGTGCCGTTGGACGGCACCGAACTGGTCCTGGAAGCACCAGGGGTGCTGGTGGTGTCATTCACCACGCCGCTTTGGTATGCCAATGCCGCGCACTTCCGGACGCAGCTGACGGCCGCTATCGACAGCGCTGGTGGGTCGCCTCGGTTCGTCGTGCTGGATTCGATCGGAATGACCGATATTGACTACACCGGGTCGTGCGCATTACGCCAGACGCTTGACCAACTCGACCACCGCGGATTGTCGTTGGCGATGGCCCGAACCAACGGCGCGGTGCGTGCCGGTTTGGCGCGAAGCGGCTTGCTGACTCGGATCGGTGCCGACCAGTTGTATGCCTCCGTCGACGAAGCTGTCCGCGCCCTGGCTGCCGATCTGCCCGACGATCAAGGCGACACGACAGCGCCCAGGGGCGGTTCGCCGCTGACGCGCTAGGAGGTCGAAGCGGCCGACCGGATCAGATCAGGCCGAGCCCGGTGACCGCCTCGCGCTCCTCGGCCAGCTCAGCGGTCGACGCGTCGATCTTGGCGCGGGAGAAATCGTTGATCTCCAGGCCCTGCACGATGCTCCAGTCGCCATTCTTGGTGGTGACCGGGAACGAGGAGATCAAACCTTCCGGCACCCCGTAGGAGCCGTCAGAGATCACCGCCATTGACACCCAGTCGTCGGCCGGGCTGCCCTGCAGCCAGTCCCGGGCGGCATTGACGGTCGCCGAGGCGGCCGACGCGGCCGACGAGGCGCCGCGCGCGTCGATGATCGCCGCGCCGCGCTTGGCGACGGTCGGGATGAAGTCGTTCTCGATCCAGGCCTGGTCCCCGACGACCTCGGCAGCGTTACGCCCGCCGACCTCGGCGTGGAAGATGTCCGGGTACTGACTGGCCGAGTGGTTGCCCCAGATCGTCATCTTCTTGATGTCGGTGACCTTGACGCCGGTCTTGTGTGCCAGCTGCGAGATCGCCCGGTTGTGATCCAGCCGGGTCAGCGCGGAGAAGCGCTCCTTGGGGATGTCGGGGGCGTTGCTCATCGCGATCAGCGCGTTGGTGTTGGCCGGGTTGCCGGTCACCCCAACCCGGACGTCGGAGGCCGCAACCGCATTGAGCGCCTTGCCCTGCGCGGTGAAGATCGCGCCGTTGGCCTCAAGCAGGTCGCTGCGCTCCATGCCCGGTCCACGGGGGCGGGCACCGACCAGCAGCGCCAGGTTGACGCCGTCGAAGATCTTGTTCGCGTCCGAGCCGATCTGCACCCCGGACAGCAGCGGGAACGCACAGTCGTCAAGCTCCATCACCACGCCCTCGAGCGCCTTGAGAGCGGGCTCGATCTCCAGCAGACGCAGTTCGATCGGCCGGTCGGGGCCCAGCAGCGAACCGCTGGCCAGGCGGAACAACAGGCTGTAGCAAATCTGGCCGGCGGCGCCGGTGACGGCCACCTTGAGTGGGGTTGTGCTCACGTCAAGTGCTCCTCGAACGGGTTCGAATTCGTCTGGCGTTGGTCCGGGTCGAAACTAGCGCACCGACCCCATCACGAAAACTCCGGACCCCACAGGCATCGCGCTGACCGGTCACGTTGGCGCCGGCCGCGTAGCATTGACCGGCACGTGTGCCAGGACGGAGGGTCGCTATGACAGCGTTGCGCGACCCAGCCCGCAAAGTGCTGGTCGACTGCGCCGTCTACGCCGACGGGGACCGGATTCCCGGCGAGTTCACCCCCGCCGGCGCCATGGCCAAGGTGCGCGAGCTCGAGGCGGCAATTCCTGACGTCTTCGTCTGGGTGGGCCTGCACGAACCCGACGAACGCCAGATGCAGGCCGTGGCCGAAACGTTCGGCCTGCATGAGCTGACCGTCGAGGACGCGGTGCATGCGCACCAGCGGCCCAAACTAGAGCGCTACGACGACTCCCTGTTCCTCGTGCTCAAGACCGTCAACTACGTGCCGCATGAGTCCGTGGTGCTGCCGCGGCAGATCGTCGAGACCGGCGAGATCATGATCTTCGTCGGCAGGAATTTCGTGGTCACCGTCCGGCACGGCGAACACGGCGGCCTATCCGATGTCCGTAAGCGGATGGACGCCGACCCCGAGCACATGCGACTGGGCCCCTACGCGGTGATGCACGCCATCGCCGACTCCGCGGTCGATCGCTATGTCGAGGTGACCAACCTCATGGAGACCGACATCGACAGCATCGAGGAGGTGGCGTTCGCGCCCGGCACCCGCACCGACGTCGAACCGATCTACCAGATCAAGCGCGAAGTGGTCGAACTACGGCGCGCCGTCGCACCACTGTCCCTTCCGTTTCAGCGAATGCAGACCGACCACAAGGATCTGATCTCCAAGGAGGTTCGGCGCTACCTGCGTGACGTCGCTGACCACCAGACCCGCGCCGCCGAGCAGATCGCCGGGTACGACGAGACGCTCAGTTCGCTGGTGCAGGCGGCCCTGGCGCGGGTGGGCATGCAGCAGAACACCGATATGCGCAAGATGTCGGCCTGGGCCGGCATCATCGCCGTTCCCACCATGATCGCCGGCATCTACGGGATGAACTTCGACCACATGCCCGCACTGCACTGGACTTTCAGTTATCCGTTGGTGCTGGCAGCCATGGCGGGTATCTGCACGGTGCTTTACCGGGCGTTTCGCCGCAACGGCTGGCTCTGAGCCCCGCCAGGACAATCAGCTTGGTTGCGAGGCGGGGCGGTCCGGGTCGAACACGTCCACCCCGTCGGCCCGCCAGGCTTCCCGCATTGCATCGGCACCCTTGAGCCGCACCCAGGCTGCCTCGGTCGCGGTGATCGGGATGGCCGAGAAGAACCGCACCGGCTCGCGCGGCGACTCCAACGCCAACTCGGCAATATCGCTCTCGCCCAACAGCATCGCGGTGAACGGCACCGCGCCCGACTGCCGGATCCACAGTGGCGCGCCGAGGTCCATCAGCGCGTCGGCCGTCAGCACCACGCCTTCGACCGCTGACGCCGACGCCACGGCGGCGATACTGCGCGCCAGGCCGACGTCCGATCCCGAAACACGCAGTCGCAAAACCACTTCCGCGCGCGGACCGTGGACCGGATCAGCCAGGATCTGACTGGGATCCCCCATCGGGTACCGGGAGCAGCCGACCGACGCGTAGTGCACCATCCGGTCGGTACCGGGGCCGAACCGCAGCACGTCGATGGGATTCGCGCCGACGAAGGTGATGCGTGCGACTTCCGGTTCGGTGGCGATACCGGCGGCGGCGAAGTGATTCAACAGGTGCGCGCGCACCCGGTCCAGATCCTCGCTCATGCGCCGCTCACCGGGTCCCGGTTGGCGGAATGGTCAGATTCACCCCGGAGGCGGCATCGAACACCACGACCTTGGTCGGGTCCACGGCCAGCTCGATCGGCTGCCCGCCGACCGCCTTCGATGCGGCGGTAACCCGTGCCACCAGCGCATCGTCGGCCGACGAGCCGGTCGGTTCATTCGGCGTGAAGTACAGGTACTTGTCGGCGCCCAGCGATTCGACGAGGTCGACGCGGGCCGCAAATGTCACCGCTCGGCCACGCTGCACGTCGTCGAGCAACCCGGCATCGCCGAGATGCTCGGGGCGCACACCGATGACGACGTCACCGTGCGACTCCGGGTGCCGGCTGATCACGTCGCGGACCTCCGCGGCCAACGGGACCTCACC
>JBDTEP010000128.1:0-4339 GCA_039922455.1 Mycobacterium sp.
GCGGCTCCACCGCGACCTCTAAAGCAACTCCGACGGCAACCTCCAAACGGCCGCCCCGCCCGACCGTCAAGCAGCGTGACCAACCGGAGAAGCCGGCGTCGCCGCCGGTTCGGCCGCCGCCACCAGACTCGTCCCGTTCACCCACCCGCCGCGCACCACCAACCCCGCCGTTGCGGCCTCCGGAGCCGGTCAAGCCGTCGGGCAGGCCGCCGCCACCGCCGCCGGCGGCCAGGGCGAGGGCCTCATCGCCGCGATCACCCAAGCGCTGCAGAGCTTCACCTTCCCGACCGCCGGCGGCTCGTCGGCGGGCCTGTCGACACTGGCCGGTGTCATCGGGCCGGTCGCGGCCGCGGCCAGCGCACCTGCCATCGAGCTCTCCAATGCCGGAGTCGAACTGGTCGTCGACTCGATCGGCACCTTCGGCATCGACGTGCTCGGCACGTTCCTGATCGATGCGATGGGCGCCGCCGAGATCGGCCAGGAACTGCTGCGGGCGGCACTGGCCGGCGCAGTGCCGATGACGGCCAGCCTGGCCTCGGCGACCTCGATCAGCGGCCTGTCGGTGCCGCTGGCCTGGGCTTCGGTGGCGCCGACGATGGTCCAGCAGGCCGGCATGTCATTGGCAGCCGCCAGTACGGCCGCCGGTACGGCCGCCGGCGCGGGCGAGACGATGATCCCCGCGGTGGGGATGGCCGCGGCAGGCCTGGCCGGCCGGGCCGGCGCGGGTGCCAGCCGGGGCCCGACTGCCGGCACCACCACCCCGCGGCCGCCGTCGCGGCGGCCCAACGAGCTGCCGGAGGTGCCGGTGGAATCGGCGTTCGGCCTCTTGATGGGCGCTGACATCGAACTGCGCGAGCTGGCCGAGTTGCGCAACGCCGGGATCCTCACCGACGAGGAGTACACCGCCGAGAAGCACAGCCTGGTCGGCCGCTAACGCAGCTAGAGCAGGTACCCCTGCTCGGGCTGCGGTTCGGCCGCCGCGACCAGCTCGGGTCCGTTGTTGCGCACGCTGTTGACCAGCCTCGAAACCTCACGCAGCGCGATCCCCCGCACGTCCGGCGGGCGGGCCAGCAGCCCCGCGTCGGCCGGAGCGTCCGGGTCCAGCCAACGGTCCCAACAGTTTTCGGGCAGGATCAGCGGCATGCGGTCGTGAATTCCAACGAGTTGCCCGACCGCCGCGGTGGTGATGATCGTGACGCTCAACAGCGGGTCACACCGTCGGTCCGGCCTCCAGACCGACCACAGGCCGGCCGCGAACAGCGTCGCGCCGTCACCGTGGATGTAGAACGGTGTCTTGCGGGCCTTGCGCCCGGGCTGCCCGCCGGGTTCATGCGACGGCCCCAGCTTCACCTCTCCTCCGCCAAGCCTCGCTGAACCACCGGGTTCATGCGGCGGTCCCAGCTTCGCCTCTCCTCCGTCGAGCCTCGCTGAACCGCCGGGTTCGGCGCGCCATTCGTAGAAGCCGTCCATTGGAACCAGGCAGCGCCGGTGTTCGGCGGCCGAGCGGTAAACCGGTGCGGTGCTGACCTTGTCGGCGCGTGCGTTGATCAACAGCGGGCCGCCGCTCGCGGGCAGACCGTCGCGGCCGGCCTTCGTCCACGGTGGCACCAGTCCCCACCGCATCAGCCGGACCCGGCGGGTCGGCTGATCGTCGGGGTTGGTGTGCCTGCTGACCACGGCCATGATGTTGTCGGTCGGTGCCACGTTGTAGTTCGGGCCGCCATCAGCAGCCGCCGGAACCTCGTTGATCGCCTCGATCCGCTCGGCCAGCAGCGCCGGGTCGGTGGTTATCGCGAAACGTCCGCACATGCTTTCATCGTGACAGCTAGTCGAGCCGAGTGGCGGCCACCGCCCAGAACGGCATGTGCACCACGTTGTCTTCAAGGAGCGGTTGCAGGATTGCGAACCGCTCCTGCAGGGCGCGGACCCCGGCCAGCATGTCCTCGCGACCGAGCGCTTCCAACACCGCGATCATCTCAGTGAACGAATTGGGATCGAAAGTACCCTGGTAGGTGGTGGTCCCGATGTGGTCGATCCGCCACCCCGCGTCGGCGAGCAGCGGCCCGAAACGGTCGGGCGAGAGACCATCGAGTTGCCAGCCGTTGACGTTGTGTCGTCCGGCTTCGAACATGAACAGCCGCGCTTGCGGCTTGGTGGCCCGGTGCAGGCTGGCCGCATAGCGCAGCTGGGTTTCCTCGTCGTCCTGGAACACGTGGTAGAACGCGCTGTCGACGACGGTGTCGAAACGGCCGTCGAACCCGGCGAGCTCGACCGCGTCGGCCACCTGGAAGTTCACCGTCACGCCGGCTTGGGCGGCGTTGCGCTGCGCCAGCGCGATCGCGGCCGGGGACTGGTCGATTCCGGTTGTCGAATAACCCTGTGCCGCGTAGTGGATTGCATGGTGCCCCGGGCCGGTGCCGGGATCCAATACCTCACCTCGCAGCGCGCCGTAGGCCACCAGCTGCTGCACCGCCGGCTGCGGGCGGCCGATGTCCCACGGTTCGGGCGGCTCGGCGGGCAGTGCGTCGACGAAGTCCGTGTCGCTACTCATCGCCCCCACTGTGCGTGACGTCGGTTAACGAAAACAGAATTCGTGGTGTACGAACGGCGACAGTCGACCCGGTACTGGCAAGATCGCGGCTGTGCGCCTCTCAGTCCTCGATCTCGCGCCGGTACGCACCGACCAGTCCAGTCCGGATGCACTGGCGGCGACGATCCGACTCGCGAAACTGGCGGACGGCCTGGGCTACTGCCGGTACTGGGTCGCCGAGCACCACAACGTCCCCTCGGTCGCGGCGACCAGCCCGGCTGTACTGATCGCGATGCTCGCAGCTGCGACCTCGCGAATGCGAGTCGGCTCCGGTGGGGTGATGCTGCCCAATCACGCGCCCCTAGCGGTGGCCGAGCAGTTCGCGCTGCTCGAAGCCGCCTACCCAGGCCGCATCGACCTCGGCATCGGGCGCGCTCCGGGCGCCGACCCGGTGGCCTCAATGGTGCTGCGCGGGCCGGTCGGCCGTGGCGATCGCGACGTGGACGACTTCCCCGACCACCTCGACGACGTGATCGCCCTGCTCGGCGCCGCCGGGGTGTCGGTGCAGCTGCCCGACCGCAACTACCTCCTCAAGTCGACCCCCCACGCGCTGACGACGCCGCGGGTCTTTGTGCTGGGCTCGTCGGTGCACTCGGCCCGGGTCGCGGCAGCCAAAGGGTTGCCCTATGTGTTCGGCCATCACCTGTTCGGCGAACAGACCGCCGAGGCGCTCGCGCTCTACCGGTCGGAATTCGTGCCGAGTGCGTTCGCAGCCGAGCCGGTGACCTTCCTGACCGCCAACATCGTGGTCGCCGAAACACGTTCGGAAGCAACCGCTTTGATACTGCCTCACCTGCAACTGCAGGCGCGTACGGCGACCGGGCAACAGCCGGGCCGGCTGGAGTTGGTCGAGGACGCCGAGCAGACCACGCTCACGCCGCAGCAGAGCCTCATCGGGCAGGGCGAACTCGCCCGCGCCGTGCTGGGAACACCGGCGGAGGCACTGGCGCAGTTGCGGGAGTTGACCAGCCGGTTCGGCGTCGACGAGGTGATGCTCAATCCGGTCGCCTCGACCCGGCGAGGTACCGACCCGGCGACCGCCGCAGGACGTGAATCCACCCTGCGATTGCTGGCCGACTCGGTGAACTGAAGATGAACTGTCGGTGCGGTTCCGAACGGTCGATGAACAACTGTTGACAGTCTCCGAAAGGAGGCCTTCGCAGCTGTGCCGCGGGCTCCAGATCGCCTAGCGTCGGCAGTGCGCCCAACAGCGCGATGCGATCCGCTTCTCGGCGGTCGCGGATGACGAAGGACTGGACGAGGAGCGTTATGTCGTTCGTAACAACCCAGCCTGAAGCCCTGCTCGCCGCAGTGGCCAGCCTGCGAACCATCGGGTCGACGATGGTCGCCCACAATGCCGCAGCGGCAGCACCCACCACCAGCGTGGTTCCCGCCGCCGCCGACGAGGTCTCAGCGCTGACCGCGGCGCAGTTCGCCGCGCACGCCCAGGCCTACCAGGCGGTCAGCGCCCAGGCCGCGGCCGTCCACGAGATGTTCGTGAACGCGCTGAGCAGTGGTGCCGGCGCGTACGCCGCCACGGAGGCTGCCAACGCAGCCGCGGCCGGTTAGGTCACGGCGATGGAGTACTTGTCTTCACCCCCCGAGGTCACCTCGACCAAAATCTATTCCGGACCCGGCTCGGAACCGATGGTGGTGGCGTCGTCGGCATGGAGTTCGCTTGCCGCCGAACTGAAATCCGTTGCGGCCTCCTACCAGGCGGTCATCAACCAGCTGACCGGTGAGGAATGG
>JBDTEP010000129.1:0-37930 GCA_039922455.1 Mycobacterium sp.
AACCCAACCGACGGCGGGCATGGTGAAGTGGACACCAGTCTGAACCGGAAGGAGTCCCGCCTGTGTCCAAGACTTCCGGGATGCTGGGTCTACCCGAATCGGTGCGCGCCTGCCTGTTCGACCTCGACGGCGTGCTCACCGACACCGCGAGCGTGCACACCAAGGCCTGGAAAGCCATGTTCGACGCGTATCTGGCGCAGCATGCGAAACGCGCCGGTGTGCCGTTCGTCCCGTTCGATCCGGTGGCTGACTACCGAAAATTCGTCGACGGCAAGAAACGCGAAGACGGGGTGCGGTCGTTTCTGGCCAGCCGGGATATCAAGCTGCCCGACGGCGATCCGGACGACCCGCCCGATGCCGAGACGGTGTACGGCCTGGGTAACCGCAAGAACCAGGCGTTCGGCAAAACACTGCACGAGGACGGCGTCACGGTGTTCGACGGATCGCGACGCTACCTGCAGGCCGTCGCCGACGCCGGCCTGGTCAGCGCGGTGGTGTCGGCGAGCGCCAACGCCGGCGAGATCCTGGCGATGACCGGCCTGGACAAATTCATCGCCCACCGCGTCGACGGCGTCACGCTGCGTGAAGAGCACATCGCGGGCAAGCCGGCCCCGGACTCGTTCCTGCGGGCGGCGCAGTTGCTGGAGGTCCCCCCGGGCGCAGCCGTCGTGTTCGAGGACGCGCTGTCCGGTGTGGCAGCCGGCCGCGCTGGCAATTTCGGCTTCGTGGTGGGTGTCGACCGAGTGGGTCAGGCCAAAGAGCTGCTGGCCCACGGTGCCGACGTCGTGGTCACCGATCTCGCAGAACTGCTGTAGGAAGCGGCCATGGTTTCTGACCAGAGCTTTTCCGTCGAACCTTGGCAGCTGCGCGAGTCCGGGCTGGACTTGGATCTGCTGGCGCAATCGGAGTCGTTGTTCGCGCTTTCCAACGGGCATATCGGGTTGCGCGGCAACCTCGACGAAGGTGAGCCGTACGCCCTGCCGGGCACCTATTTGAATTCGTTCTATGAGGTACGACCGCTGCCGTACGCGGAAGCCGGATACGGCTATCCGCAGGCCGGCCAGACCCTGATTAACGTCACCAACGGCAAGATCATCCGACTGATGGTCGACGACGAACCGTTCGACGTTCGCTACGGCGAACTGATCGATCACGATCGGGTGCTCGATCTGCGGGCGGGAACATTGACCCGCCAGGCGCACTGGCGCTCACCGGTGGGCAAGCAGATCAAAGTGCATTCGACCCGGCTGGTGTCGCTGGCCCATCGCAACGTCGCGGCCATCGAGTACATCGTGGAGGCGGTCGACGAATTCGTCCGCGTCACGGTTCAGTCCGAACTGGTCGCCAACGAGGATCAGCCGCCGACCTCCGGCGATCCACGGGTCTCGGCCATTCTGGAGAACCCGCTGGAGGCTGTCGACCAGGAGTACAACGAGCGCGGCGCGGTACTGGTGCACCGGACTCGTGCCAGCGGCCTGATGATGGCCGCCGGCATGAACCACGAAATCGAGGTGCCCGGGCGCGTTGATGTCAGGACCATGGCGATTCCGGACGTGGCTGGGACCACCGTGATTTGCGGCCTCCGCCCGGGACAGCAGCTGCGCATCGTGAAATACCTGGCCTACGGCTGGTCCAGTGAGCGTTCCCGGCCGGCGCTGCGTGATCAGGTCATAGCCGGATTGACCGGCGCCCGCTACAGCGGCTGGCAGGGGCTGTTGGATTCGCAGCGCGCCTACCTCGACGACTTCTGGGACGGCGCCGATGTCGAAGTCGAAGGCGACCCGGACATTCAGCAGGCGATCCGTTTCGCGCTCTTCCACGTGTTACAGGCCAGTGCACGCGCCGAACATCGAGCGATTCCGTCCAAAGGTCTCACCGGCACGGGGTATGACGGCCACACCTTTTGGGACAGTGAGAGTTTCGTCCTTCCGGCACTCACCTACACCGCACCGCACGCGGCGGCCGACGCGCTGCGCTGGCGAGCGTCGACCATAGAGCTGGCCAAGGAGCGGGCCGCCGAACTCGGATTGGCCGGCGCGGCCTTTCCGTGGCGGACGATCCGCGGTGAAGAGTGCTCGGGCTACTGGCCGGCCGGCACGGCGGCCTTGCACATCAACGCCGACATCGCGATGGCGTTCGAACAGTACCGTCTCGTCACCGGCGATCAGTCGGTGGAGGAAGACATTGGGTTGGCCGTGCTGGTCGAAACCGCCCGGCTCTGGCTCTCCCTCGGACACTATGACCGGCACGGAGCGTGGCACCTCTACGGGGTGACCGGTCCCGACGAATACACCGCGATCGTGCGCGACAACGTGTTCACGAATCTGATGGCGGCGCACAATCTGCGCACCGCGGCAGCGGCGTGCGCCCGCCATCTCGATGCGGCACACGCGATGGGTGTCAGCACCGAGGAGATGGGCGCCTGGCGAGGTGCGGCCGACGCCGTGCACATTCCCTACGATGACGAGTTGGGCGTGCACCCGCAGTGCGAAGGTTTCACCTCTGGGGCGGAGTGGGACTTCGACGGGCGCACCGGCTACCCGCTGTTGCTGCACGAGCCCTACGTGCGGCTGTATCCGGCACAGGTGGTCAAGCAGGCCGACGTGCTCTTGGCGATGCAGTGGCGAAGCCACGCGTTCACGCCCGAACAAAAAGCCCGCAACGTCGACTACTACGAACGACGCACGGTGCGCTACTCGTCACTGTCGGCGTGCACCCAGGCGGTGCTGTGCGCCGAGGTCGGACACCTGGAGCTGGCCCACGACTACACCTACGAAACGGCGCTGGTCGACCTACGCGACCTGCACGGCAACACCCGCGAGGGTCTGCACATGGCGGCCATGGCCGGCACCTGGACCGCGCTCGTCTCCGGCTTCGGCGGCCTGCGCGACGACGACGGCGTACTCTCCCTTGACCCGGCGTTGCCCGAATCGATCTCCCGGTTGCGGTTCCGATTGCGGTGGCGCGGATTTCGGGTCACCGTAAGCGCCACCCACGTCGATGTCACCTACACCCTTCGCGACGGGCCCGACGGCCACCTGACCATCCGGCACGCCGGCGAGGAGCTCGAACTCAATACCCACTCACCGACGAAGGTCGCAGTGCGCCAGCGCGAGCCGCTGCTGCCTCCCCCGACTCAGCCCCCGGGCCGGGCGCCAACCCACCGGTACACCTACGTGCGGTGATACGTGATACCGAATTGGCATCTCTCCCACCGAGAGAGTTGAAAGCTACAGGAGTTCTGAGATGCCGTTGTCACATCCGTCTGCGTCCGACGCGAACGCCCGTCACGAGGTTGCGATCAATCCCATTTTCACCCGGGAACCGATCCGGGTTTCGCGTAACACGATGCCCGACGGCGAACTCGACGCCGACACGAGCTATCAGCTGGTGCACGACGAGTTGATGCTGGACGGTAACGCGCGATTGAACCTGGCGACATTCGTCACCACGTGGATGGAGCCGCAGGCGCGGACCCTGATGAGCGAGTGCTTCGACAAGAACATGATCGACAAGGACGAATACCCGCGCACCGCCGAATTAGAGCGCAGGTGCGTGCGGATGCTGGCCGACCTGTGGCATGCCGCCGACCCGGCCAACGCGATTGGTTGTTCTACCGCTGGCTCCAGCGAGGCATGCATGCTCGCCGGACTGGCGATGAAACGCCGCTGGCAGCACGCCCACCCAGCCCTAACACGCCCGAATCTGGTGATGGGTATCAACGTGCAGGTGTGCTGGGACAAGTTCGCCAACTACTGGGATGTGGAAGCACGACTGGTCCCGATGGATAACGATCGCTTCCACCTGACGGCTGAAGAAGCGGTCAAGCTTTGCGACGAAAACACGATCGGCGTCGTCGCCGTGCTCGGCTCGACCTTCGATGGCAGCTATGAACCGGTTGCCGAGATCTGCGCGGCCCTGGACCGGTTACAAGATGAACGTGGTTGGGATATCCCGGTGCATGTCGACGGCGCATCCGGCGCGATGATCGCACCTTTCTGCGATCCGGATCTGGATTGGGATTTCCGGCTGTCGCGGGTAGCGTCGATCAACACATCCGGACATAAGTACGGTCTGGTGTATCCAGGTGTTGGGTGGGTGCTGTGGCGCGATTCAGCCGCGCTGCCAGAGGATCTGGTATTCCGGGTCAACTATCTCGGCGGTGACATGCCGACCTTCGCGTTGAATTTTTCGCGCCCCGGCGCGCAAGTCGCAGCTCAGTATTACAACTTTATCCGGCTGGGCCGGGATGGATATCGCCGTGTGCAGCAGTACAGCCGCGATGTCGCAGTTAATTTGGCCGATCGGATCGCGTCGGTGGGCCCGTTCCGGCTGCTCACCGACGGGCGGCAACTGCCAGTGTTCGCCTTCACCCTGGTCGACCCGGACTCGGTTTATTCCGTATTCGACGTCTCCGCGGCACTTCGTGAACAGGGCTGGCTGGTGCCTGCTTACACCTTCCCGGCGAACCGCCAGGACCTGTCGGTATTGCGAATCGTGGTGCGCAACGGCTTCTCCCACGATCTGGCCGACCAACTGATCGACGACCTGAACCGAGCGCTACCCATACTGAACAAGCAAACCGCACCACGACGCGGGCCAGAAGCCGCCTCGTTCTCGCACGGCGCCGAACCGCCCCGAACAAGCGTGAACACTCGACAATAGGACGAAGCGGGCACCCGTAACACAACGAACAACATGCGAAAGCGCACGTACTCTGACAAGTGTTCCGAAGGAGAAGTTGATGGGTACGGCGAGAATCGACTCGTGCTTGATGCGAGTGTCCGAACTGGAGCGTTCCGTGGACTTCTACCGCGATGTATTCCAATGTCGTGTCTCGATTCGCGAGCCGGACGCGGCACTTCTCTTGACGCCGGACGGCTTCCAGATCTACTTGCGCACGCACGAGACATCTGGAACGGGCGGCATCACCGACATCGGTATCGAGCAGGTCATGTGGTCCGCCAGCAGCAAGGAAGAGCTACAACGGATTGAGCATCGCCTGCGCATCCGGTATCCCAGCACATACTCAAACACCCTGGACGGAATCAGTTATGTTGACGGAGTCGATCCGGATGGCATTCGCGTACTGGTGACCTATCCGACTCCACAACAGCTTCCACGCGAGGTTATCGATAGACGATTCCAGTGATGCGCCAACAAGATTCGTTTACTCGATCTGCTTGTGACACCACCATTGCCACGCATGCGCGGTCTTCGCTAGGCGCCAGAACGGTCGATCCCAGAGCGGGATGAACGCCCATGTCAGGTAAGCGCATCGTCGTGGCGATAGCCACCCCGCTCGACACCGGGCTGGTAGCCCGCATCCGGGCCATCGACGAGCGGCTCGACGTCCGCTACCAGCCAGACCTGCTTCCGCCCTTGCGTTTTCCCGGTGATCATCGCGGCGTGGAGTCGTTTCGTCGCACCCAGCAGCAGGAGAAGCGCTGGCGGGCAATGATCGCCGAGGCCGAGGTGCTGTTCGGCCTTCCCGGCGACTCCGCGACCGGGCTGGCCGAGGCGGTACGGGCGGGCGAGCGGCTGCGCTGGGTTCAGGCCACCGCCGGGGGTGCTGGCGAACAGGTGCAGCCCGCCGACCTGAGCGCCGCGGAACTGGATCGGGTGATGATCACCCGGGCGGTCGGCGTGCACGCCGGGCCGTTGGCTGAGTTCGCGATCCTCGGGGTGCTGGCATTCACCAAGGATCTGCCGCGCCTGCTCGCGGGCAAGCAGGCACGGCGCTGGGACCATTACCCTGTTGCCGAGCTGGCAGGCACGACCATGCTGGTGCTCGGACTCGGATCGGTCGGCACCGAGGTAGCCAGAATGGCTAAGGCGCTAGGTATGCGGGTGATCGCCGTCAACCGCACTGGCCGATCCGACTCGCCTGACGTCGATGAGGTCCGGCCCCCGCGGTTCCTCGCGGATCTGCTGCCGGTAGCGCACAGCGTGGTGGTCACCTTGCCGTTGACCGAGCAGACCCGCGGGATGATCGACGCTGCCGCGATCGAGCGGATGCACAGCGGGGCGGTGCTGGTGAACGTCGGCCGCGGCGGTGTCATCGACGAGGCGGCGCTCATCGAAGCTCTCGAACAAGGCCGGCTGGCCGGAGCCGCGCTGGACGTCTTCGCGACCGAGCCGCTTTCACCGGACAGTGCACTGTGGACCCTGCCCAACGTGCTGCTCAGCCCGCACACCACCGGCCTGTCGGTGCACGAGAACGAGCGCATCGTGACCTTGTTCAGCGAAAACTTGCGCCGGTACCTGACCGGCGCGGATCTGCTGGGCCGCGTCCTCCCGACGACGTAACCAGATGTCAGGGGTTGCCGGTGTTGGTCAGCTGCTGATGCTTGGCTGCGATACTGGCCAGCAAACTCTTCCAGGACGTGTCGAAGGACCCGGCGCCGTCGCTTTGGAGCTGGGCGGCTAACGCCCGATGGTCGACGCCGATGCTGGCGTAGGCGTTCAGGGTCTGCTCGGCGTCACCGCCGTCGGTGGGCATCAGAGCGCCTAGTGCTCCGTGGTCAGCGAACGCGTGCAGGGTCGCCTCGGGCATGGTGTTGATGGTGAACGGAGCCGCAAGCGCGCTCACGTACAGCGTGTCGGGTGCGTCGGGGTTCTTGGTCGAGGTGCTGGCCCACAGCAGCCGCTGCGGGCGCGCACCCTCGTTGGCCAGCCGGGCCCAGCGCGGCGAATTGAGCAGGCCGCGGTAGGCCCGGTAGGCCAGGTTGGCGGCGGCGATGCCGAGGCGGTCGCGCAGCTCGGCGGGGGCCTTGTCGGCCACGGCGGTGTCCCAGCGGCTGACGAACACCGAGCCCACTGACGTCACGGCGGGGTTCAGGCCGGCCCGAACCCGGCGTTCGACGCCGCGCAGGTACGCCTCGGCGGCGGCCACGTACTGCTCGGCGGAGAACAGCAGCGTCACGTTGATGGGCAGTCCAGCGAAGGTGCACTCCTCGATGGCGGGCAAGCCCTCGGTGGTGCCGGGGATTTTGATGAAAACATTGGGCCGATCGGCCTTGGCGTGCAGCACGGCCGCCTGGTCGATGGTGGCCTTGGTGTCGTGGGCCAGCAGCGGTGAGACCTCAAGGGACACCCACCCGTCCACGCCGTCGCTGCGCTGGTGGACCGGCGCGAACAGGTCAGCGGCTCGCCGTAGGTCGGCTAGGGCAAGTTCGAAGAACGCCTCCTCGTCGGATGCACCGGTCGCTTTGTGGGCTGCGATGTCGCTGTCGTAGTCGGCGCCGGCCTCGATGGCCTTGTCGAAGATCGTCGGGTTGGAGGTGAGCCCGGTGATCGAGTATTCGTCGACGTAGTTCGCGAGCGTGCCGCTGTCGAGCAGGCCGCGGGTGATGTTGTCCAGCCACAGGCTCTGGCCTGCCTCGTGCAGCTGGTGCGTCGGCTTCATGGGGACCTCCCGGTGTGTGTGGGTCATGGCGCGACGAGCCGGCAGGCAGCGGCGGCGATATGCAGTGCGGAGATACCGGCGGTGTCGAGCAGTTCCGCCGGCGTACCCGAGCCGGGCAGGCTCTGAACCGCCAGGTGCGCGACTTGCAGCGGCGGCACGCCAGCGTCGGCCAGCGCCTCCAGCACCGCGCTGCCCAGCCCGCCCTGAGGGTAGTGGTCCTCGACCACCACCAGCCGGCCGTCGGTCACCAGGCAGGCGTCGATGAGGGTGTCGCGGTCGATGGGTTTGACCGAGTAGGCGTCGATGACCCGCGCGGTGATGCCGATGGCGGCGAGTTCGTCTGCGGCGGCGAGACATTCGTGCAGCGTCACACCGGCGCCGACCAGGGCGACCTGATCATCAGGCCCGGCCCGGTGCACCTTGGATCCGCCGACGCCGAAGTCCTCGCCGGGCGGGTAGAGCACCGGGTAGGCGCCGCGGGTGGTGCGTAGGTACACGATGCCCGCGGTGTCGGCCATGGTCGCGACCAGACTCGCCGTGCAGGTGGCGTCGGCCGGGTACAGCACCACGGAGCCGTGCACGGCGCGCAGCGCGGCCAGGTCCTCCAATGCCATCTGCGACGGCCCGTCCTGACCGATCTCGACGCCGGCGTGCGAGCCGACCAGACGGATGTTCACCTGGGAGATGCCGGCCATCCGGATGAAGTCGTAGGCGCGGGAGAAGAACACCGCGAAGGTGGCGGCGAACGCGACGTAGCCGCGCACCGCGAGCCCGACCGCGGTGGCCACCAGCTGCTGCTCGGCGATGAACATCTCGAAATAGCGGTCCGGGCAGACTTTCTGAAACTCTTCGGCATGGGTGGAGTTGCCGACCTCGCCGTCGACCACGACCACCTCCGGGCGGGCCGCCAGCGCGGCGATAGCCGCCCCGAACGCGACCCGGGTCGCCACTTTCTCGCCCAGCTGGTAGCTGGGCAGGGTGATCGTCACGCTCGGGTCGGGCGTGATGGCCGGCGTTCCCGCGGGCGGCTGCTGCGATGTGATGTGCAGGTCGCTAGGCCCGCCGAGGGCGGCGATTGCCCGCTCGGCCATCTCCGGGGGCAGGGCCTTGCCGTGCCAGCCGTTCTTGTCCTCGATCTCGGGCACACCCTTGGCCTTGATGGTCTTGGCCAGCAGCACCGTCGGCCGGTCCCCGCCGGCGCGCGCCTGCGTCAACGCACGATCGATGTCGGCCAGATCGTGGCCGTCGACGATCAGCGGCTGGCAGCCGAAGGCGGCCACCCGGGCGGCATAGCGCTCGCAGTCCCATTCCAGTTCGGTGGGGCCACGCTGGCCCAGCCGGTTGATGTCGACGATGGCGGTGAGGTTGCCGAGCTGGTAGTAGCTGGCCTTGTCCAAGGCCTCCCAGATGGAACCTTCGGCGGTCTCGCTGTCCCCGCAAAGCACCCACACGTGATACGGCAGCTTGTCCAGGTATTTTCCGGCCAGGCAGACACCGATCGCGTCGGGCAGGCCCTGGCCCAGGGAGCCGGTGGCCACGTCCACCCAGGGCAGCACCGGGGTGGGGTGTCCTTGCAGCCGGGCACCGAGCTGCCGGTAGGTCTTGATCAGCTCGTTCTCGTCGATCACGCCGGCCGCCCGGAACATCGAGTACAGCAGCGGCGAGGCGTGGCCTTTGGAGAAGATCAGATGGTCGTTGGCCGACAGGTCGGGCCGGTGCCAGTCGTAGCGCAGGTGTTCGAGCATCAGCACGGCCATCAGGTCGGCGGCCGACAAGGATGAGGTGGGATGCCCAGAGCCGGCCTGGGTGCTGCAGCGGATGGAGTCCACCCGTAGTTGGGTGGCCAGCCGGGCGGCAAGGTCGAGCCGCTGGACACTCATCGGCGTAGTCATCATCGTGCCCCCGTCACCGGCGCGCCGACGACCTCGGTCAGCGGCACGTCAGGGTCGACGAGTTTGGCCCGGTCGACGGGCTGCCCGGAGCGAACCAGGTCGGCGATGGTGTCGGTGAGGTCCCAGACGTTGACGTTCATGCCGGCCAGCACCCGATCGTCGTGCAGCCAGAAGGCGACGTACTCACCCTTGGCCACTTCGCCACGGAAGGCCACCTCGTCGTAGTTGCCCTTGGCTACGAAACCGGAGTACTCCATGCCCATCTCGTACTGGTCGGAGAAGAAGTAGGGCACGCGGTCATAGGCCTGCTCGCGCCCGAGCATGGTGGCGGCGGCCACCGCCGGCTGATTGAGCGCAGCCGACCAGTGTTCCAGGCGCAGATGGGTTCCCAGGTGGGGGTAGTAGACGTTGGCGACGTCTCCGGCCGCGACCACGTCGGGGTCGGAGGTCGCCAGGTGTTCGTCGACGATGACGCCGTTGTCGACGTGCAGCCCGGCCGCCTCGGCCACCGCGGTGTTGGGGGTGATGCCCACGCCGACCACCACGGCATCGGCGTCGATCAGGCTGCCGTCGGCCAGGCGCACCCCGGCGGCGCGGCCGCCCGAGCCGGTGATTTCTTCGACCCCGGCGCCGAGGTGCAGCGTGACGCCGTGGTTACGGTGCAGCGCGGCGTAGATCTCGGCCACCTCGCGGCCCATCACCTTGAGCAGCGGCAGCTCGCCCATCTCGATCACGGTGACCTCACAGCCGGCGGCGCGCGCCGCGGCCGCGGTTTCCAGCCCGATCCAGCCGCCCCCGATGATCGCCACGGGTCGAGCGGTAGCGAACGCGGCCTTGATGGCTTCGCTGTCGGCGACACGACGCAGGTAGTACACGCCGTCGAACTCGGCGCCCGGCACCTTCAGGCGGCGCACGTCCGACCCGGTCGCCAGCAGCAGCTTGTCGTAGCCGATCCGCTCACCGCCGGTCACACTGACGTGGTGGGCGGCAAGGTCGAGGCCGGTCACCCGGGTGTCGAGCCGCAGCAAGACGTCGTGCTCGACGTACCAGCGCTTGGGATGGACGTAGATTTTGTCCTTCTCCGATTTGCCTTGCAGGTAATCCTTGGACAGTGGGGGCCGGTTGTAGGGGCGTTCGGTTTCGTCGCCGAGCAGCACCACCCGACCGGTGAAACCATCGGTGCGTAGCGCCTCAGCCGCCGTGGCGCCGGCCAGCCCCGCCCCGACGATCACGAATGTTTGCTGTGCTGTAGTCATATCGCGTTATATCCCTGTCTAAATGGTTTGTCGGTAGCCAAAGAACTCGTGGTCTTGGTTGTAGCCGCCGTACCCGCCGCCGACCTCGGCGAAACTTGCGACGAACTCGATGCCTTTGATCCACTTCACTTGTTTGAACCCGAGTTGGATCTCGTTGCGCAGTCGCAGCGGCGCGCCGTGGCCGAACGAGAGCGGTTCGTCGTTCATGTCGTAGGCGAGCATGGTGAGGTGGTTGCCCATCTGCTCGATGGGGTGCGCGTCGTAGTAGATGCCCGCGTCGGGGCCGTCGCCCAGCGAATAGAACACCACCCACTTCGCGTCCGGCTGCGGTTTGACGAGGTCGAGAATGGTCTGCATCGACACCCCACCCCACTTCGCGATGCCCGACCAGCCCTGGATGCAGAAGTGCTGGGTGATCTGCTCATGGCGGGGCAGCGCGCGCAGCTCGGCCAGGCTCAGCTCGACCGGATGTTCGACGAGGCCGTTGATCCGCAGCCGGTAATCGGCGAAGTGCCCGTCGAACAAGGCGGTGTACTGCGGCGAGTCGGGGTACTGGCCGTTGTGCCAGAAGTAGGGGGAGATGTCTTTCTCGCTGTACTGACCCGGGGTCGCGTCGAGCTGTTCGAAGAGCCGTTGCACCGGCCCGATCAGCGCGAACCCGACCCGCTGCACCACCCGCGGGTGGCGCAACGTGAACGGGGTGGCGACCAGCCAAGCCACCACGACCACCACCATCGAGGCGGCGAAGACCGCGAAACCGACCCAGTCCGTCGCGTCGCGCCCGGCGAAGATGTGGTTGAGGTTGCGCAGCAAACCCGTGGTGAACACCAGCGCGACGTGGATGGTGATGAAGAACAGGAACCAGCACAGCACCAGGAAGTGCAGTGAGCGGGCCAGCTGGATGCTGAACCGCCTGCTGATCGGCTTGAACCGGGTCGAGAGCGCCGGAGACATGCCCAGCCCGGTCACAAACGCCAGCGGGGCGGCGATGAAGATGGTGATGAAGTAGGCGATCAGCTGCAGGCTGTTGTAGGCCACCCAACCGTTTTCGACCGGCCACTGCAGCGACAGGTACTGGATTCCCACCGATACCGCGTTGGGGATCACCGACCAGCTGGTAGGCACCACGTGGCGCCACTGCCCGGTGCTGAACAGCAGCACGTAGAACACCGCGCCGTTGAGCAGCCAGAGGGTGTTCACGCCCAGATGCCACCAGCGGGCCAGTCCGATCGAATGCCGGATACCGGGTAGCCCGACGTGGGCGGGCAGGCTGATGGAGTCCTTCTTCGCCGTCCACAGCGGATCGGCGGGAACCGGTTTCTGGATGCGGAACCAGTCGCGGCCCGGGGTGCTGTGCCGGGTCCAGTACAGCCGCGGGTGATCGGCAAGGATCTGGATTCCGGACCGGATGATGAAGATCAGCAGGAACAGGTTGAAGAAGTGCTGTACCCCAACCCAGATCGGCAGTCCCGGATGGGCGATGGCGTTGGTGGACGCGACGGTGCCCGGATAGCTGGCGATGAAGTGCTGAACCGAGGTCATGTTCCGCAGACCCTTGCCCGCGGCGACCGCGACGATCAGGACCGCAAACCCGATCGGCAGCAACCACAGCAGGTTGAACCACCTGCGCTGTCCTACTCGGACGCGGGGCGCAATCCCGTGCACGACCGGCACCGAACCGGCCCACGTGTGCGGGTCGACCAGATCCTCGCCGATCGTCAGTTGCGAGCGAAAGCTTGCTACCGCATCCGGGGTGATTCGCGTCTCCGGGAGATGACGGACGCTTGTCATGGGCAAGACCTCAACTCGGTCAGGAAAACTTCG
Source organism: Mycobacterium sp. (assembly GCA_039922455.1). Classification (GTDB taxonomy): domain Bacteria; phylum Actinomycetota; class Actinomycetes; order Mycobacteriales; family Mycobacteriaceae; genus Mycobacterium. The sequence continues at coordinate 12,381 of JBDTEP010000129.1, forward strand.
CGGCAAACGATCAGCGGTTCGATCCTGCTCCGACGCAACCTCGGGGACAGCGGTGCAGTCAAGGCGCAGAAAAGAATTCAACGAAGATGAGGTTTCCGGCGATGCGGTTTCACTAACGGGGGCGCGGCTTGGTGGCGGCGCCCGGGACCCGGAACGGCTGGTGCTCAGCGATTTCGACACTACGCCGTTGAGGTAACACTGTCACCCGACCTGTCCGCCATCCGCGAGCAACGGCGCCGGGTACCGCCCGGCTGCGATCGCCCCGTTCGGTGATCAGAACGCATACTGAGAGTCGGTGAGCACAACAACCCCGGGGAAGCCACAGTGCATGTGTTGCGCGGGCGGGTCCGCCTGACATCGCAAGGTCAGTCCTGGGAGGGCAGGTCCGGTGATCTGTTGAAGATTCCCGACGCCCGTCACGGCTTGCAGGCGCTGGAAGACTCGGCGATCTTGCTGACCGTAGCCAAGTTGCCGTGAGACCGATGGTTCTCTCCGTCATCCCTGACGTTCAGGTGCCGGGTTTTTCGTCGTGGCCGCCGAATTGCTTGCGCATCGCCGAAAGCGCTTTGTCGGCGAACTCATCGAGGTTGCGGGAGGCGAAACGGGAGTCCAGCGCGGAATTCAGCACCGGCGCGGGCACGCCCTCCTCGATCGCCGCGATGGCGGTCCAGCGGCCTTCTCCGGAGTCGGAGACCCGCCCGGCGAAGTCACTCAAATCCGGTGACTGCTGCAGCGCCGCGGCAGTCAGATCGACCAGCCACGACCCGATCACGCTGCCTCGCCGCCATACTTCGGCGATCTCGCTCAGATCCAGGTCGTAGCGGTAGTACTGCGGATCGGCCAACGGCGCGGTCTCGGCGTCCCCACCGTCCTGGGTGCTGGCGCCGATGTTTGCGTTGTGCAGAATGTTCAACCCTTCGGCGAGGGCCGCCATCATCCCGTACTCGATGCCGTTGTGCACCATCTTCACGAAGTGCCCGGCGCCGCTGGGCCCGCAATGCAGATAGCCGTCTTCAGCCGGCGCGATGTCGCCGTCCCGGCCCGGGGTCCGTTCGGCGGCGGCCACGCCGGGTGCGATTGAGGCGAAGATGGGTTCGACCTGCGCGACGGCGTCCGGCTCACCGCCGATCATCAAGCTGTAGCCGCGGTCCAGTCCCCACACGCCGCCGCTGGTGCCGCAGTCAAGCAGCCGGATACCTTGTTCAGCAAGCTGTTTCGCGTGCCGGATGTCGTCGCGGTAGTAGGAGTTGCCGCCGTCGATGACGGTGTCCCCAGTCTCCAGCGTCCTGGCGAGCTCGTCGATGACCGAGTCGGTGATCCCGCCGGCGGGGACCATCACCCACACCGCCCGCGGCGCGGTCAGTTTGCCCTTGAGTTCCTTCACCGAGGCGACGCCGGTTGCGCCCTCGCCGACGAGATCCTTCACCGCGTCGGCGTTGTTGTCGTAGACGACGCAGTCGTGCCCGTCGCGCATCACCCGGCGCACGAGGTTGGCGCCCATCCGCCCCAGGCCGATCATCCCCAACTGCATGGTTATTCTCCTTCGTCGTTGGTCCTTCGGCTGTGCGATGTGGTTAGCGAGGTCGGTGTGGCGTGAGTCAGTTGCCAGCCAGGGCGACTGCCAGCCCAGGTTGGTTCGATTCGACCTGCGTCGGTTTGGGGAGGAAGGCCAGCCGTGGTGTGCGGTGCAGGACCAGCCGGACTTCAGTGGCCCGCTCCGGGAGCGACTTGCCGGTACGCAGAAAGATCGGCACGCCCGACCACCGCCAGTTGTCGATCTCCAGACGCAGCGCGGCGAACGTCTCGGTGTCAGACCCTGTCGCGACCCCGGGCACGTCGGTGTAACCGTCGTACTGTCCGCGCACGTAGTGGCGCCGGTCGGCAGCGGCCATCGCGCGGAACACGTCAACCTTCTTGTCGCGCAACTCGTCGCCGCTGGCGCCGCCTGGCGGCTCCATCGCGACCAGCGCGAGAACTTGCCGCGGTACTCGACACCGGAATTTTCGGCCATCGTGGTCTGCACGCACGACACGCTGTGACGGTCCCAGATCTCGGCGAACGCCAGGTTGGCGAAGCGCAGATAGTCAGCTCGATGACCGGTTCTTTGCCCAGGAAGTGGTCCACCCGCAGGATCTGGGATTCGGTCAGCACCTGGTGCAGTTGGGCGTTGAGTCGCCGGGCCGAGTCCAGGTCGTGCCCGAACGGCTTTTCCACCGCGATGCGCGCGTGTTCGGCCAGGCCGGCCTTGCCGAGGTGCCCCACGATGGGACCGAACAGGGTCGGGGGCATCTCCGGGTAGTACAGCGGCCGCGCTCCGCCGGCGTCGGTGATCGCCGCGCGGGCCTGCTTGACCAACTGCGCCACAGTCATCTCGTCGGCGGCGATCCCAATGATCGGGCAGTCGAGCAGGTGGAGACGTTCGAGTCGGTACAGCGCCCGGAAGGTCATCTTGTGCGCCAAGTCCCCGGTGATGCCGAAGATCACCAGCAGATCCGCTGCGCCACTGTGGTTGTCAGCGATCATCCGTCACCTCGTTTCCTGCGCTCTCAGAGCCAGGCCATCAGACTTGGCGTTACAGATTGAAGTCCGGATAGGCGTAGCCGGCAGACCAGTAAGGTGCGCAGCCGTAGTAGCTGTAGCTGCTGCTCTGGTAGCCGCGGTCGTTGACCAGGTCCGGGTCATAGCCGGGCGCCTCGGCAATGTGGTCTCCAGTGTCGTTGATGTAGACGTCATCGCTGGTGGTCCGGGTGATCGCGTCGACCGGAATGAAGGACTTCTTTTTGTCGATACCGAGGAAACCGCCGTGATCGACGAGCAGGAAGCGGGCCTTGTGTTCGTGGTGGTCGACGAAAACATCGTGCACCTGGCCGATGTCCTTGCCATCCTTGTCCGTTACCTTCCGCCCGCGCATGTCGTCGGTGGCATTCGCGACGGTCATGCCGGTACCGGTGAGCTTGCTGAGGGTGGCGCAGTCTGCAGATGCCATGGGAGCTCCTGGCGATGGGGGTTCACCGGTGGGTACGGGCGCAGGAGCTGATGCTCGGCGAGATCGACGGCGGACGGCCGACCTCATCCCGGACTGGCTGAAGGTCTCAGTACCAATGAACCTACGCTGATCCGCCCTCCCACGTCGGCCTCCGCTCACCGCTTGAGGGACGCGCGCGCGTCACGCGACGCTACTTCGCGTCACCGACCGGTTTGCCGGGCGCGAGCGCGGCGCACCGCTTCGTCGACGATGCGGCGGGCAACCACAGCGAGTTTGGTGTTTTCGGCCTGGCTGATCCTGCGCAGTAGGTCGAACGCCTCATCTGCGCTTCCCCCGGTACGGGCGCGCAGAATGCCGATGGCCTGCTCGATGACCGGTCTGCTGGACAGCGCCGTCTGCAGTTGCGCGGTCAAGGTACGAGCCTGGGCCAGCACCTGGGCGTTGTGTACCGCGACGGCGGCCGGGGCGGCGAACAGTTCACCGAGTTCGGCGGCACGTTGAGTGAAGGCGTCCTTGCTGTGCGCGTAGACATTGATGGCGCCCACCACCTGGCCTGGCAGCAGCAGCGGCAGGGACAGCACACTGTGCACGCCGAGGCGGCCCACCCGTGGGCCGAAACGCGGCCAGTGCTTCTCCCCGCCCAGTGACCCGGAGCGCACGGTGCGCCGTTCCAGCGCTGCGGTGATGCAGGGGCCCTCGTTGACCTCGACATATTGGATCTCGTCGATCTGGTGTACGAAGGGGGCGCTGGCGGCCATAGCCTCCACCCGGTTGTCCGGGCAATCAACGCGCAGCAACGTCGCCCCGGCACCCTCTGCCCCGGGAATGGCGTGCACCGCGTAGCTGGCTACTCGGGCCAGCAGTTCCTCAAGCCCGAACGTGTCCGCGACGAGACCGGCGAGATCGGCCAGGCTGGTCCGCAGGTCATCGACATCCGCACTGACTTGCACCGGAGTCAGCACCGGCTGGTTAGCGGGCTCGGATACATCGGTCACGACTGTGCATTCATCGGGTAGCGCCCACCAGGCTCACGGGGAATATTTTACGCGCACAGATTCGAGCAATCCGAGTCGTCTGCATCCCGGGTAGGGCCGTTTGCGCCTACCATCCGGGAGGTGACGGTTCGGTCCCTGACCGCGGCGCAGCGTCGCGCGTCGGCGTTGCGGTCGACTGTGGTGCTTAAGGCGGCGATGGCGGTCTCCGGGCTGATCATGGTGCTGTTTTTGCTGGTGCACATGTACGGCAACCTCAAGGTGTTCTCCGGGCAGGTGGCGTTCGACGACTACGCGCACCATCTGCGCACGGTCGGTGAACCATTTTTGCCCCACGCCGGTGCGCTGTGGATGGTCCGGGTCATGCTGCTGGTCAGCGTGGTGCTCCACATCGGTGCGGCCCTAATCCTGTGGAAACGTGCCCGCGCGGCGACCTCGGGGCGCGGCGGGTGGCGCTATGAAAGCACCCGGGCTCGTGGCGGTGTGCAGCGCAGCTATGCGTCGTTCACGATGCGCTGGGGTGGGGTGACGGTCGCGGCGTTCATCGTCTATCACCTGCTGCACCTGACCACCAACACCATCCATCCGGGCGGAGCATCACCGAGCCCGTATGTGCGCCTGGTGGACGGCTTTCAGGTCTGGTGGGTAGTCGTCAGTTACACGATCGCCCTGATTGCGGTGGGATTGCATCTGCGGCACGGGTTTTGGAGCGCGTTCGCGACGCTGGGCGCCAACACCAGCATTCGGCGGCGTCGCCACCTCAACGTCGCCGCGGTCGTGGTCGCGGTGGTCATCACGACCGGGTTTCTCGTCGTCCCGTATTCGGTGCTGTTCGGATGGGTGGGCCGGTGAGCCTCATGGACGATGCGCAGACCGCCATGCCCACCGGCCACTACACGGTGGGAGACGCGGTCATCGACCAGAAGGCGCCATCGGGGCCGCTCGAGCAGCGCTGGGACACCCGCAAGTTCCACGCCCGGTTGATCAGTCCGGCGAATCGGCGCCCGCTGTCGGTGATCATCGTCGGCACCGGCCTGGCCGGGGCGTCGGCTGCGGCGACGCTGGGCGAGGCTGGCTATCGGGTCGCCAGTTTTTGCTACCAGGACAGTCCCCGCCGCGCGCACAGTATCGCCGCGCAGGGCGGGATCAATGCGGCGAAGAACTACCGCAACGATGGTGACAGCATCTACCGACTGTTCCACGACACCGTCGAGGGTGGCGACTTCCGGTCCCGCGAATCCAACGTCTACCGTCTGGCCGAGGTCAGCGGGTCGATCATCGACCAATGTGTCGCCCAGGGCGTGCCGTTCGCCCGCGAGTACGGCGGTCTGCTCGACAACCGCTCGTTCGGCGGAGTGCAGGTTTCGCGTACCTTCTACGCCCGCGGCCAGACCGGCCAGCAGCTGCTGCTCGGCGCGTATCAGGCGCTGCAACGGCAGGTCAAGGCCGGCACCGTGGAAGTTCATTCGCGTCACGAGATGCTTGATCTGATCGTGGCCGACGGCAGAGCACGTGGAGTGATCGTGCGCGACTTGACGACCGGCGAGATCGAGACCTATTTCGCCGACGCCGTCGTGTTGGCCTCCGGTGGCTATGGCAACACGTATTTCCTGTCCACCAACGCGATGGGCTGCAATGTCACCGCGACCTGGCGCGCGCACCGCAGGGGTGCGCTGTTCGCCAACCCGTGCTTCACCCAGATCCACCCGACCTGCATCCCGGTCAGCGGCGCGGACCAGTCCAAGCTGACGCTGATGAGTGAGTCGCTGCGCAACGACGGACGGATCTGGGTGCCCGCCCGGGGCGGCGACGACCGCCACCCCGGCGAGATTCCCGAGTCCGAACGCGACTACTACCTAGAACGTCGGTACCCGGCGTTCGGCAACCTCGTCCCGCGTGACGTCGCCGCTCGGGCGGCCAAGAACGTGTGCGATGGGGGCCGCGGTGTCGGCCCAACCGGGCTGGGCGTCTACCTCGACTTCGCCGACGCCCTGGCACGGCTAGGCCGCCCGGTGATCGAGGAGCGCTACGGCAACCTATTCGAGATGTATGAGCAGATCACCGGGGAAGACCCGTACGGCAGGCCGATGCGGATCTACCCCGCGGTGCACTACACCATGGGCGGACTGTGGGTCGACTACGATCTGCAGAGCACCATTGCCGGCCTGTTCGTGATCGGCGAGGCCAACTATTCCGATCACGGCGCCAACCGACTCGGCGCGAACTCACTGATGCAGGGCCTCGCCGACGGCTACTTCGTGCTACCCGCCACCATCACCGACTACCTGGCTGCGGCGCCGTTCGAGCCGATCGACGCCTCGCACCCGGCAGCACGCGAGGCCGCCGAGACGGTCCGCGGGCGGATACAGACCCTGCTGGCCATCGACGGTAACCGCAGCGTCGACTCGTTCCATAAGGAACTCGGGAGCATTCTGTGGGATCACTGCGGCATGGAGCGCACCCGGGCGGGCCTGACGAGCGCCATCGACCAAGTGCGTGAGCTCAAGGCGCAGTTCTGGCGGAGCGTCAAGGTCACCGGCGCGAACGCGGAACTGAACCAGACCCTGGAGCGGGCCGGCCGGGTGGCCGACTTCTTTGAACTGGCCGAGCTGATGTGCATCGACGCGCTACACCGCGAAGAATCGTGCGGGTGCCACTTCCGGGCCGAATACCAAACCGCCGACGGTGAGGCACTGCGCGACGACGACCGGTTCGCCTACGTCGCCGCCTGGGAATTCGCCGGTGCGGACCACCCCCCGGTGCTGCACCGCGAACACCTCGACTACCGCTACATCGAGATGGAACAACGGAGCTACAAGTGAACCTCACCCTGCGCATCTGGCGCCAGAAGGGTCCCGACCAGCCGGGTGCGATGGTCACCTACCCGGTGCGCGACATCTCCCCGGACATGTCTTTCTTGGAGATGCTCGACGTCCTCAACGAACGACTCACCTACACCGGTGAGGATCCGATCGCATTCGACAGCGACTGCCGCGAAGGCATCTGCGGAGCGTGCGGACTAGTCATCAACGGCATCGCGCACGGACCAAAGGCGCTGATAACCACCTGCCTGCTGCATATGCGCAGCTTCGCCGACGAGGATGTGATCGACGTCGAACCGTGGCGCGCCACGCCGTTCCCGGTGATCAAGGATCTCGTCGTCGACCGTGGCGGGTTCGATCGGATCATCGCGGCGGGCGGATACATCACCGTACCGACCGGCGCCGCCCCCGACGCCCAAGCCGTGCCGGTGCCCAAAACAAGCGCCGAGTCGGCATTCGGCGCCGCGGCCTGCATCGGTTGCGGCGCGTGTGTGGCGGCGTGCCCCAACGGCTCAGCGGCGCTGTTCCTGGGTGCGAAGATCACCCACCTCGGCGACTTGCCCCAAGGCCAGGCCGAACGCGGCCGCCGCGCGCTCGCCATGATCGATCAGCACGACGCCGAGGGGTTCGGCGGCTGCACCCAGATCGGCGAATGTACCGCGGTGTGTCCCAAAGGTATTCAACTTGACGTGATATCCCGATACCACCACGACGTCCTCGGCGCACTGCTCCACCAGCAGGACTGAACTTCAGCGGCCGAGCCGACTACCGGAATGGAGGCAGCAGATGAGCACGCACAAGGTGCAGGTGCGCCGGGTCTACGACGCGCCGGCCCGCGGCGACGGAAACCGCGTGCTGGTGGACCGGATCTGGCCGCGCGGCTTGACCAAGGAGAAAGCGGACCTGGACGAGTGGTGCAAGACGATCGCCCCGTCCACCGAGCTGCGCAAGTGGTACCACCACGACCCGGAACGGTTCACCGAGTTCACCCGGCGCTACCACGAAGAGTTGGCCGAACCCGAACGGTCCGAGGCGCTGGCACATCTGCGGACCCTGGCGAAGGACCGAAACCTCACCCTGCTCACGGCAAGCAAGGCCGTGGACATCAGCGAGGCGACCGTGCTCGCCGCGATGCTGAGTTGACCGGCGCCAGCGACACGATCAACGGTTAGAGATCTCTGCCCTTCACTATCGCGAACGCCAAGGCGCGCACGACGTCGGTGGTCAACGTGACGCCGTGTGCCTCCAACTTGCTCCGAAGCCGCTTCTCAACCTCCGGGATTGCCCGTGGAGTGCTTTGCCGGACTTGGTGATAGGCGTTCTGCACGATGTCGGCAAAGGCATTCGAATCCGGGACTTCATTGGTCATCTCTTGATCTTCTCGCACCCGGTGCGAGGCCAGCTACTGCTGCTCATCGTCGATGATGTGAACTGCGGCCTCTTCGGGGGAGGCTGCGCCTCCGTCGATACCGACATCATCAGCCACCAGTTCTGCCTCTAAGTCCTCGCCAAACCCCCGGTCCGGTGCGACAAGTCGACCGGCTTGCGCGCGTCCAACCTCATCATGCCGCGGAAATTCGGTCTCACGCTCGGCTTCGTCCGAGCGCTGCTGCTCGTCGTTGTCGCGCGGGTCGTAGGCCTGCATCGCGGGATCCGGCTCTTCCTCGGCAAGCAGCTGATCCAAGCTTTCGTGCCCCGAATCGTAGGAGGCGCCGCGGTATGGCTTCTCCGCCGGGGTATACCCCTCGTCGAGTACGTCATCGACACCGCGATCGATCAGGGTGTCCTCTGGCTGAAGTTGGTCGTCGTCGACGTTGTATCCGCCCGCCGCTTCCATGGGGCTATCCGGATTGCTCATAACCCAACAATGTCACTGCACCCGGAGGCAATGTCACCACATGCGGAAACCGCCACAGCCAGGTGAGAGATTACGTCGCCTGTTTGAACGGCCTGAGCTTGGTGTTTGCGTCGTGGACGGGTTCTGATTGGGCGTTTCGAGCCGTCAGATCGGCATCCCGCCCGGTGGTGGCGATGAAGTCGTCAAGGATGTCCACCACCGCTGTCGGGGACTCGACATGCGGGAAGTGTCCGACACCGGCGAGCACCTCAAGTCGACTACCCGGCAGGGCGTCGTGAGCAGCGTAGCCGTGGGCAACCGGAATGATCCGGTCCTGCTCACCCCAGATCAGCAAGGTGGGTAATCCATAATTTAGATGCATCTTGCCGAGCGCACTGACCGCCTGACCGCGGTAATCCACCACCGAGCGCAACGTACGCAGAAACGCCTGCCGGGTCTGCTGATCCGACAACGAGGAATAGGCTTTCCACATCTCGCTGGCGCGCGGCGACTGAATTCCGGCCGACGTGAGCCACGACCCCAGCTTGTTGCCGACGTTCAATACCGGCTGCGGCGCGAGCACCGGCAGCACCAACTCGGCCCCGGGTGCCGACAGGATCCGCAATATCCAGTTCAGGTCGGGGCCGAGGCCACCGCTGCTGATGAGAACCAGCCGCTGGCAGTAGTCGTGGTGTTGATAGGTGAACTGCATGGCCACACCGCCACCGAGTGATTGACCGATCACCGTCACCCGGTCGATGCCCAGCTCATCGAGAAGATCACGCAGCGAGGCCGCGAACGCACCCAACGAATAGTCGCCGCGCGGCTTGGAGGATTCACCGTGCCCTAACAGGTCCGGTGCCACCACCCGATATTTCTTCGACAACGCCGGTATGACCGCCCGCCAGGTCGCCGAACTTCCCGCCATGCCATGAATCAACAGCAGCGCCTCACCGGCCCCTGCCTCCCGATAGGCCACCCGCTCGCCGTGCAGATCGAGAAATTTCATCTCGCTCACGTGAACCGACCTCCAACCGACAATATTTGAGGATACCGGCGCAGCGTCACAACATCCGATCGACCGATATCCAACCCATAATATCGCAACCTACGTTTCCGTAGGTTACCGAGTAGTAATTCACTCTCCGATGCTTCGACCTTGGCTGGGGACTCGCGAACCTGCAGCACCGGCCGGGTGACGGAAGATCTCCTCGATTGTCAGATGATGTCGACTGGTTCACGTGCGCGTTCACTGGTTGGCCCGTTCTTTGTTGTTCCACTGGACTATTCACCTCAGGCAGACGTCGGCGTGAGATGGCGAGCTGATTCAGAGGTTCGCTTCATCTTCTTCGCCGGGTCGAGGATGCGGTAGGCGAGGAGTTTGACGCGGTCGCTGATCAAGAACCAGGCCAGCGCGTAGGCCCATACTGCGGCAGCCCATGTCCAGCCGAGCGGGGCCATGAACAGCCCGTAGACGGCGATGAGGGTGGCGACGGCCTGGGTGCCGCAGATGGCGATCAGCAGGATGCGGGCAGGTCGGATCGACCAGAAGGGACCGCGGGTTCGGGTCAAGAAGATGGTGAGATGGCCGGCGACGGACAGCATGAGGTACATCAGCGTCTGCACGCGCGGGTGGCCGAGGTCGAAGACACGGTCGCCCAGGTAGAACAGGCCGAATGCGGCGATCGGCCCGAGGACACCCAACACGGTGGAGATCCCGAGTACCAGGCGCATGTTCCAGGCCTCGGGCTTGTCGCGGTAGTGCACGTTGTCGTAGGCGATGGACAGAATGGCGCCGTCGTTGAGCAGCGCGAGCATCACGATCATGATCGCGGTCAACGGGTAGAAGTTGAACACCAGGATGGCGGCAGTAATGAACAGCAGCACCCGCAGGGTTTCGGCGATTCGGTAAATCGCATAGCTGTTCATCCGTTGAAAGATCTTGCGACTCTGCTTGATCGCTTCGATGATCACCGACAACCCCGGGGTCAGCAGCACGATATCGGCGGCCGCCCGGGCCGCGTCGGTCGCTCCCGACACGGCGATGCCGCAGTCAGCCTTCTTCAGCGCGGGGGCGTCGTTGACGCCGTCGCCGGTCATCCCGACGATGTGGCCACGCTGCTGCAGCACATCGATGATGTGATATTTGTGCTCGGGAAAGACTTGGGCGAAACCATCGGCCGCCTCAATCAATGCGGACACTGCCGCCGTTTCGCTCTTCTTCGCATCGCCCAAAGCCGCTGCATCGAGGATGTCGGTGCCCAAACCGACCTTGGCGGCGGTTTCTTTCGCGATGGCCAGCGCATCGCCGGTGACTAGCTTGACGGTGACGCCCATCGTGCGTGCGGTGGAGATGGTGGCCGCGGCGTCCGCACGCGGTGGATCAAACAACGGGAGAATACCGACGAAGTCCCAGTCGCCGTCGCCGTCGGCGCGGGCCACCCCCAACGACCGGAAGCCGCGCGCGGCGAAATCGTTGACGGCGTCATCGGCACCCGACGTGATCTGCGCAGAGTTCGTGGCCAGCGCCAGGATGACCTGCGGGGCGCCCTTGGTCGTCCGGAACGCAGTCCCGTCGGCAGCCGTGACGGTGGCCTCGGTGCGTTTGTGCACCGGGTCGAACGGCGCGAAGTGAGTGACGGTGTAATCCTGCAGCACCTCGGTGTCATCGAGGCCGCCGAGCACCGCCCGGTCGATGGAGTCGTCATTGTCGGCGCGGGAGGCCAACGCGCCGTCGAGGATCACCGTGTCGGGTGTGACGCCATCGACGGCGAAGGGAGTGCCCAATGTCAGCGAATTCTGGGTCAGGGTGCCGGTTTTGTCCGCGCACAACACGTCCACACCGGCGAGTTCCTCGATAGCCACCAGCCGGCTCACGATCGCCTGCTTCTTGGCGAGCAGCCGAGCCCCGACGGCCATCGTCACCGACAGTACGGTCGGCATGGCCACCGGGATCGCCGCGACGGTCAGCACCAGCGCGAACTGCAGGGTGGTCAGGATCGGGTCACCGCGCAGGATGGCGGTGACGACGATGAGCGTCACCAGCGCGATCGCCAGGAGGATCAGGTAGTTGCCTATTTTGAGCACGGCGCGCTGGAAGTGGCTGACGGTGTGCGCGTCCTGGACCAGTTCGGCGGTCTTGCCGAAGTAGGTCCGCGTGCCGGTGGCATACACCAGCGCACCGATTTCGCCCTGCCGGATGATCGAGCCGGAGAATATTGCGTCGCCGGTGGTGCAGGTGGCGGGCAGCGACTCCCCGGTCAGCGCCGACTGGTCGACTTCGATCTGGTCGCCGTCCAGCAGTCGGGCATCGGCGGGGACGATGTCACCCAGGCGCAGTCGGATGACATCACCGAGCACCAACTCCCGCGCCGGCGTGGTGACCCATGCGCCGTCGCGTTTCACGCGGGCGTTGATCGCCAGTTTGGCTTTCAGCGCGTCAATTGCGTTGCCCGCCTGGCGTTCCTCGGTGTAAGCGACCACACCGTTGGCCACCAGCAGCAGCAGGATGATGAAGAAATCCGGCCAGTGCCCGACCGCGCCCGAGAGAATCACGGCAATCTCGATCATCCACGGGATCGGACCCCAGAAGTAGCCGAGGAACTTCAGCAGTGGGTTGGCCTTGTGTTCGACGATCTCATTGGGCCCGTACTGCGCCAACCGTTTCGCCGCCTCGGGCGTGCACAGCCCGTCCGGCGAGTAGCCAAGATGTTTCTCGACCTCGGCCAGCGGCATCGACTTCAAGTCCAGTCCCGGTTCGGATGGGCTCGCGGACCGTAGCGGCGTGACGTGCGGGGTAACGGCGGTCATAGCGTTGACCTGCATGCGGTCAGCTGCTGTGCTGCCCCAGCGCTGCTCGGCTCCGGCTGGGATGGCAGGGCGGAACGCCTTAGAGCGGTCGCGCCGCATCGGCTCTCATGGCTGAGGCGGGCGTAGACCTGGATTCCGTCGCTGCAGGTACAGCAGTTGACTTCGCGGATGATCTGAGCGATCGGGGTGAGGAATTCGCCGGTCTCGGTCAGGTCGACCACGACCAGGGGTTCGAGGAGGGAGGGTAGAAACTGCGATCCTCGCCGGATGAACCACACCGAGGCGGCAAGGCCGTCGATCGGTCCGCAGCCGAGGCATTGTGAGCAGTCATGTCCGAGCCAGCGCAGCGCGGAACCGAGCGTAAAGACTGGTGCGAGGCGGGCGTTGAGCTCGAGAGGGTATGACGGAACGTTCATGGTGATCCCCGAAGGTGCGGTGTCACCGAAGAGTCCGGCCACGAGCGATTGCTCTCTGAGGGGTGGCGGCGGACAGCCCCCGTCATTTCGGACTGGTTGAGCGTCTCAACATGGCTGACGCTACACCTCGTGGGCAGCACCTGCTGCGGCGTATTTCGGTGACGACTGGGTGCTCAGTGGAGGTCGAAGGGTGCGTCATCGTCGGCGGTAGTGATCCTGGTGAGGATGTGTCGGGCGGCGGTGTGTCTGTCGGTTCGGTTGGCGGCGGCTTGGACGTCGAGTTCCCGGTGGGCTTGCTGTGGGGTGAAACCGCGGCCGATCAGGACGCCGAGGGCCTGGTTGATGTCGGACGCCATGTGTAGCTCGACAGTAGTGTCGGGTCCTGGAGGGATGCCCAGGTGCTGGTCGAGCGTGAACTCGGTTAGGGGCTGGCTCGTGAGCCAGGCTAGATCCGCGGTGAGGTCAACGAATGCGCCTGGAGATCCGGCGTAAAAGATGACCGCCGCCGGCGGTGATTTCCGAGGACCCCCGGGGCCGGGCAGACTCAGGTGCAGCGAAGTACGAATGTCGCCGGCGAAGTCCCCATGATCCGGGACAGTAACAGTGAAATTCGGAACACTATGCGGTACAACCACACTCAGTCCGAGAAAGCTCTCCACCGCGGCTGCGGCGTAAACGGTCAACAGCTGCAGACTGTGCGCGATGTCGGTATCGGGGTCATCGAGCGATTCGGTCAGGGTGGCCAGAGCGGCGGCCATCGCGGCGGTGATTGTCACGAGGTGGGTGCTCCGCTGGGCGTTCCCGAACGCCGATCAAACCTGCCAAGGCCGAGCAGGGCGAGTCGCCGTGCCTGGTGGAGGATGCGGGATGCGGGTCAGGACCCATCCCGGGACTGTGCCCTCCGCTGTCAACCGTACGCGGGCCGCGTAGCGACAACTCGACGCGGCGAGAGGGCCTCAGGTCGGGTTGTGGCGCGCGCGGGCGCGGCGTACGGCTTCGTCGACGATGCGTTGCGCCACGTCCGCCAATTTGCGGTGCTCGGACTGGCTGATCGCCCGCAGTTGGGTGAACGCGTCCTCGGCGCTGCGCCCGCTACGCCCGCGCAGCAGGCCGATCGCTTGATCGATTACCGGTCGCGTCGACAGCGCGGCCTGCAACTGGGCGGCCAGCGTCACGGCCTGAGCCAGGATCTGAGCGTTGTGCACGGCGACCGCCGCGGGCTTCGCGAACAGTTCCCCTAGCTGCGCGGCGTGTTCATCGAAGACATCCTTGCCGTGGGCGTAGACGTTAATGGCCCCGACCACCTGATCGGGCAGCAGTAGCGGCAGCGACAGCGCACTGTGCACTCCCAGTCTGCCAACACGGGGGCCGAACCGCGGCCACATCTTCTCGCCGCCCAACGACCCCGACCGCACGGTCCGGCGCTCCAGTGCAGCGGTGATGCAGGGACCCTCGTTGAGGGTGACGTACTGGATGTTGTCGATCTCCGCAACGAACGGCGCACTCGCCGCCAGCGCTTCAACCATGTTGTCGATCCGGTCGACCCGCAACAGCGTCACGCCAGCACCATCGGCGCCCGGTATCGCTTGAACGGCGAACGCCGCGACCTCGGCCAACATCTCGGGCAGCCCCCGACTACCCGCGACCAGGCCCGCCAAGTCGCCGATGGCGGCCTGCAGATCGGCGGCATCTACGCCTGCTTGCTCCGCGGTTGGTAATCCGACGGGGGTGCTGTCGGCACCCCTGGTGAACTCGGTCATCCGTATGCCACCTGCCGCTTTGCGTAACCCGTTCGGGGCCCGCCATACCGACCCGGAGCCCGACGACATACCTGTGCAGCCCCACGGCCGCGAGGTAGCTTGTCACCCCAAGAGTACCGCGACTCGCCGCTCTCCGACCGTGCTGGCAGCGGCCGCCCGAGGACGCAACCCCACGCCCGGGTCTGAGTCCGAACGACACTCGGTCGGTGGACCCCGTCGGGTGTAGCGTCGTAGGTGCTGAGAATTTCAGCTGGTTGGGGATGAGTTCAGCTGTCCGCTGCAGAACTTTGGGAGCGTTGGCTCCGAGGCCCTACGTGCCGGTGATCGTTTGCACATCAGGATCACCATGACTGCTTCGCAGAGTTCCGCCGTTCGATCCGCCCCCTTAGTTCGCCCCAGGACGACCCCCCGTGCGACGGATGCCCAGTGATGAATGCGCTCGGCGTCGTAGTCGTAGTCGTTGTCCTGGTCGTCCTGTCACTGCTGGCGATGGCGGTGCGGATCGTCAAACAGTACGAGAACGGCGTGCTGTTCCGGTTGGGCCGGGTGATCGGGGAACGCCAACCCGGGTTGCGGCTCATCATCCCGTTCGTCGATGTGCTGCACCGGATATCGCTGCGAATCGTGACGATGCCGATCCAGTCCCAGGGCATCATCACCCGCGACAACGTCAGCGTTGATGTCTCCGCGGTGGCCTACTTCAAGGTCGTCGATGCGGTGAAATCCGTGGTCGCGATCGAGAACGTCTACTCGGCGATCGACCAGATCGCCCAAACCACGCTGCGCAAGGTCGTCGGCCAACACACCCTGGACGAAACCCTGTCGGAGACCGACAAGATCAACCTCGACATCCAAGCGATCCTCGACGTCACCACCATCGAATGGGGCGTGCAGGTCACCCTGGTGGAGCTCAAGGACATCCAGCTCCCCGACACCATGAAGCGGGCCATGGCCCGCCAGGCTGAGGCGGAGCGGGAAAAGCGCGCGAAAATTATTGCTGCCGAGGGTGAATCGCTGGCAGCGGCCGCTCTGGGGGACGCCTCGGACACCATGATGGCCCATCCACTGGCCTTGCAGTTACGCAACCTGCAGACCTTGGTCGAACTCGGCGTCGACAAGAACACCACCGTCGTCTTCCCGGCTCCATTGATGTCGACCATCGCCGAACTCGGAGCGTTCCTGGCCCGAGAAAGCGGCGCCGCGGTACAGCCAGAGCCACAGCCGCCGATTCCCGTCCCTGCAGCATTGCCCAACGGAACCGCCGCCCCGGCGAGCCGGCAGTGATCACCGCAACGAGCGCCGTTCCCCAGGTCGAACACGAGGACACCCCATGACGAGCACCACCGCGGTGCCAGGCACCCGCACACTGGAACCCGAACTGCTGCAACGGATGGACGCGTACTGGCGGGCGGCCAACTACCTGTCGGTCGGCCAGATCTACCTGTACGACAACCCGTTACTGAGGCGGCCACTGGCGCCCTCGGACGTCAAACCGCTCGTCGTCGGGCACTGGGGAACCACACCGGGTCAGAATTTCATCTACGTGCACCTGAACCGCGCCATCACGAAGTACGACCTGGACATGTTCTATGTCTCCGGGCCCGGCCACGGCGGCCAGGCCCTGGTCGCCAACACCTACCTCGAGGGCTCCTACTCCGAGATCTATCCCAACGTCAGCCAAGACGAGCTCGGGATGAAGAACCTGTTCACCCAATTCTCCTTCCCCGGAGGCATTTCCAGCCACGTCGCGCCGACCACTCCGGGGTCGATCCACGAAGGCGGAGAACTCGGTTACTCGCTCAGCCACGCCTTCGGCGCAGCTTTCGACAACCCGGACCTCGTGGTCGCCTGCATCATCGGTGACGGTGAAGCCGAGACCGGCCCGTTGGCCACCGCGTGGCATTCCACCAAGTTCCTCAACCCGGCCGCTGATGGAGCGGTCCTGCCGATCCTGCATCTCAACGGCTACAAGATCAGCAACCCCACCGTCCTGGCCCGCATCGAACCCGACGAGCTCGACCAGTTCCTACGCGGCTGCGGATGGGAACCACGCTACGTCGAAGGCGACGACCCCGAATACATGCACGAACGCATGGCCACCGTCCTCGACGAGACGGTCGAGGCAATTCGCGAGATCCAGCGTCACGCCCGCAACACAGCCGACAGCAGCCGACCACGGTGGCCGATGATCGTGCTGCGCTCGCCGAAGGGCTGGACCGGGCCGAAGTTCGTGGACGGCGTAAAGATCGAAGGGACGTTCCGGGCGCATCAGGTGCCGCTACTGGTGGACGAGGCCCATCCCGGCCACCTCGAGCAACTCGACGCCTGGATGCGCAGCTACAAACCCGGTGAACTCTTCGATCAGGCCGGGCGACTGCTGCCCGAGCTGGCCGCACTGGCTCCAAAGGGACAGCGGCGGATGGGCGCCAACCCGCACACCAACGGTGGGGTGCTGCGCGATCTGGCAATGCCCGACTACCGCGCCCACGCGGTGGCTGTGGATTCACCCGGCGCGGTGGAAGCCGAAGACACCCGTGTGCTGGGCGCCTTCCTGCGTGACGTCATCACCCTCAACGACGAGGCGCACAACTTCCGGCTCTTCGGGCCCGATGAAACCCTGTCGAACATGCTCGGCTCAGTCTTTGAGGTCACCGACCGGCAGTGGCTTGCCCGCACCGCCGAGAACGACGAATTCCTCGCTCCCGCAGGCAGAGTGCTTGATTCGATGCTCAGCGAGCATCAAAGCGAAGGCTGGCTGGAAGGTTATCTGCTCACCGGACGCCATGGGCTGTTCAACTGCTACGAGGCGTTCATCCACATCGTCGACTCCATGTTCAACCAGCACGCCAAATGGCTCAAAGTCACCGCGCAACTGCCGTGGCGCCGCAATATCGCCTCACTGAATTACCTTCTTACGTCCCACGTGTGGCAACAGGACCACAACGGATTCACCCACCAAGACCCCGGCTTCCTCGACCATGTGGTGAACAAGAAAGCCGACATCATCCGGATCTACCTGCCGCCGGACGCCAACTGCCTGCTCTCGGTGGCCGACCATTGCCTGCGCAGCCGCCACTACGTCAACGTGATCGTCGCCGGCAAACGTGCGATGCCGCAATGGCTGAGTATGCAGCAAGCAGAAGTGCACTGCACCAAGGGCATCGGCATCTGGGAATGGGCCGGCAACGACTGCGGCGCCGAACCGGACGTCGTGTTGGCCTGTTGCGGCGACACCCCCACCCTCGAAGTACTGGCGGCGGTATCGATCCTGCGGGAACACCTGCCGCAGTTGAAGGTCCGTGTGGTCAACGTGGTGGACCTGATGAGGTTGCAGTCCGCCAGTGAGCACCCGCACGGACTCAGCGACCGCGACTACGACGCCCTGTTCACCACCGACAAACACATCATCTTCGCTTTCCACGGCTACCCCACCCTGATCCACCGACTCACCTACCGCCGAACCAACCCCAACCTGCACGTGCGCGGCTACAACGAAGAAGGCACCATCACCACCGAATTCGACATGCGGGTACAAAACAAACTCGACCGCTTCCACCTCGTCACCGACGTCATCGACCGCCTACCCCAGCTCGGCGCCAGCTGCGACTATCTCCGACAGGCCATGGCCGACAAGCTCGTCGAACACACCTGCTACATCAACACCCACGGTCAGGACCTCCCCGAAATCCGCGACTGGACGTGGGCCTCAAGGGAATGACGAGGGTGCTCGGTTCCCGACATGGCGGGTCGCGTTCGCCATCAGCGAGACCGAGCCGAGCAGTGCGTGCGCAGAGTTCCCCGGCACTGATGCGCGCGGTGGGTTCTTCGGCGAACAGCACCGCTAAGGGTGCAGACTGCTGAGATGGGCGAAATAAGGTTGCCACAGCAGATATCGGCGCGCTTGTTCGATTTGATGAAGCACCAATGATCAACCATCCCGCATTCCCGATCGAACCCTGGTGTCTGCGTTGCACCGGGTTCGACCGGGAGGTGCTCGCGCAGACCGAATCGCTGTTCGCACTGTCCAACGGGCATATTGGCTGGCGTGGCAACCTCGACGAGGGCGAGCCACATGGATTGCCGGGCAGCTACCTCAACGGGGTTCACGACCTGCGGACGTTGCCCTATGCCGAGCCCGGCTACGGCTACCCGGAGTCTGGGCAGACGGTCACCAATGTGACCAACGGCAAGGTGATTCGGCTGCTTGTCGATGATGAACCCTTCGATGTCAGCTACGGCCGGCTGGACGCGCACGAGTGGTGCCTGGACTTCCGCGACGGCGTACTACACCGGAGCACCGACTGGGTGTCGCCGGCCGGTTGTGCGGTGCGGGTGTCCTCGACCCGCCTGGTGTCGCTGGTGCAGCGATCCATCGGTGCGATCCGCTATCAGGTCGAGGCGATCGACGGCGCGGTGCGGGTGGTGATCCAGTCCGAACTGGTCACCAACGAAGCACTGCCCAAACCGGCCGCCGATCCGAGAGCGGGGCCGGCAGATGCCCCGCCGCTGATCGGTAAGGAGCACGCGGCCAGGGGCGCCCGTGCAGGGCTGGTTCATGCCACCGACCGCAGTGCGTTGTGTATCGCCGCGGTGATGGACCACGTCCTCGACGGACCGGACTCCACCACGGTGGCCTCCGAAGCCTTCCCGCACCTGGGCCGGGTGACCATCACCGCAGAACTCGAACCCGGGCAGCGGATCTGCCTGGACAAGTTCGTGGCCTACGGATGGTCGGGGACTCGCTCAGTGCCCGCGGTGCGCGATCAGGCCGACGCCGCGCTCGCCGGCGCAAAACACACCGGCTGGGACGGCCTGCGCAGCGAGCAGCGCGGCTTCCTCGACGAATTCTGGGCACGCGCCGATGTCGAACTCGACGGCGATCCCGAGATCCAGCAGGCGGTGCGGTTCTCGCTCTTCCACATCCTGCAGGCCGGCGCCCGTGGGGAGGGCCGGGCGATCCCCTCGAAAGGACTCACCGGGCCCGGCTACAACGGGCACAGCTTCTGGGACACCGAAGCCTACGTGCTGCCGGTACTGACCCAGATCGCGCCCGACGCCGCCGCCAACGCGCTGCGCTGGCGGCACTCCACCCTGCCGATGGCCACCGCACGCGCCACCCAACTCGGGCTGGCCGGTGCCACGTTCCCGTGGCGAACCATCCACGGCGAAGAATGCTCCAGCTACTGGCCGGCGGGCACCGATGCATTTCACATCAACGCCGCCATCGCCGACGCCGTCATCCGCTACGGCAAGACCACCGGTGATGTCGAATTCGAACGTGATATCGGCGTGGAACTGCTCGCCGAAACCGCCCGGCTCTGGGCGTCGCTTGGCCACCTTGACGTCGACGGCCGCTTCCGCATCGACGGCGTGACCGGCCCCGACGAGTACAGCGCGGTGGCCGACAACAACGTCTACACCAACCTGATGGCGCAACAGAACCTGCGTGCTGCCGCTGACGCCGCCGACCGCCACCCCGACCTCGCCCACACACTCGGAATCGACGAGCAGGAGATCGCCCGCTGGCGGGCGGCCGCCGAGGCCATGTACATCCCCTACGACGAGGCACTCGATGTGCACCCGCAGGCCGACGGCTTCACCGCTCACCAGACCTGGGATTTCGCCGCCACCACGGCAGAGCAGTACCCGCTGCTGTTGCACTACCCGTACTTCGATCTATACCGCAAGCAGGTCGTCAAACAGGCCGACCTGGTGCTTGCCATGCACCGCCGCACCGACGCTTTCACCCCCGAGCAGAAGGCCCGCAACTTCGCCTACTACGAACAGCTGACCGTCCGGGACTCCTCGTTGTCGGCCTGCACCCAGGCGGTCATCGCCGCCGAGGTCGGCCACGTTGCGCTGGCGTATGACTATCTTGGCGAGGCCGCCCTGATGGATCTCGATGACCTCGAACACAACACTCGCGACGGGCTGCACATGGCCTCCCTTGCCGGCAGCTGGATCGCGCTGATTGCCGGGTTGGGCGGCATGCGTGACCAAAACGGCGTCCTCACGTTCGCCCCGCGTCTGCCCGAGGAACTGACCCGGCTCGCGTTCACCATCACCATGTGGACACGACGCCTCACCGTCGAGATCACGCCGTCGGCGGCAACGTACACCCTGCGCACGGGTGAACCACTACAGTTCGCCCATCATGGCGAGGTGATCACCGTGAGCCTGGGCAACCCGATCAGCAGAGAAATTCCGACCCCGTCGGTGACAACCCCGCAGCCGACCCAACCGCATGGCCGGGCCCCGATCAGACGCGGCGGCGCGTAGGACATCTGACGATCAGATCGCCGACCAGCGCAGTGCGCCGACGGCGCTGTCGGGCACCGCCGGGTTCTTCGGCGCGATCGGGTCCAGCCGCCGGTAGGCCTGCCCCTGGGCCGGCCGCAGGTCGGTCTCGCCCTTGTTCGGCCACAGCGACGCGGCCCGCTCGGCCTGCGCGGTGATCGACAGCGACGGATTGACACCGAGGTTGGCCGAGACCGCCGCGCCGTCCATCACGGCCAGCGTCGGGTAGCCGTACACCCGCTGATAGGGGTCGATGACGCCGTGCTCGGGACTGTCCCCGATCGCCGCCCCGCCGAGGAAGTGCGCGGTCAGCGGGATGTTGAACAACTCCCCCCAGGTGCCACCGGCGACCCCGTCGATCTTGGCGGCGATGCGGCGGGTGACCTCATTGCCGACCGGGATCCAGCTCGGGTTCGGCTCGCCGTGCCCCTGCTTGCTGGAGTACCGGCGGCGGCCCAGCTTGCCGCGTTTGGTGAAGGTGGTGATCGAGTTGTCCAAATGCTGCATGACCAGGGCGATCACCGTGCGCTCGCTCCAGTGCCGCGGGTTCAGCAGACGCAGTATGTGACGCGGATCTTCGCGGCCCTGATCCAGCAGCTGCTTCCAGCGCGGCACGTCTGTGCTTTTTGGGCCCCCTGGGCCTGGGCCGTCGGTCATCAGCGTCTGCAGCAGTCCCATGGCGTTGGAGCCCTTGCCATACCGGACCGGTTCGACGTGGGTGTCGGCGGTGGGGTGAATCGACGAGGTGATCGCCACCCCGTGGGTCAGATCCAGATCCGGGTTCACCTTGAGCGTCGCCGCACCCACGATGGATTCGGAGTTTGTTCGGGTCAGCACCCCTAGCTGTGAGGACAGCTTGGGCAGGTTGCCCGCGTCCCGCATCTTGAACAGCAGCCGCTGAGTGTTGTAGGTGCCGGCGGCCACAATCAGATGCCGAGCGGTGAAGGTTTTACGGTGCCGGCGCGCACTCAGGCCGGTGCGCGCCGTCCGCACGTGCCACAACCCGTCGGAACCCTGCTCGAAGGCCTTCACAGTTGTCATCGGATGTACCTGCGCGCCAGCCGACTCCGCCAGATACAGGTAGTTTTTGACCAGGGTGTTCTTGGCACCCCAGCGGCAGCCGGTCATGCATTCGCCGCACTCGATACAGCCGGTACGCGCCGGGCCGGCACCGCCGAAGTAGGGGTCGGCCACCGACTTGCCCGGACTCTTAGCGCCGTCCTCACCGAAGAACACCCCCACCGGGGTGGGCACGAAAGTGTCGCCGACCCCCATCTCGTCGGCGACCTGCTTAACGATGCGGTCGGCGTCGGTGAACGTCGGGTTCTTGACCACCCCGAGCATCCGCTGCGCCTGGTCGTAGTGCGGCATGAGTTCGGCACGCCAGTCGGTGATGTGCGCCCACTGCTTGTCGGCGAAGAATGGCGCCGGCGGCACGTAGAGCGTGTTGGCGTAGTTCAGCGAACCGCCGCCGACCCCGGCGCCGGCCAGTACCATGACGTTGTTGAGCAGATGGATGCGCTGGATGCCGTAGCAACCCAGTTTCGGCGCCCACAGGAACTCGCGCAGGTGCCAGGAATTCTTGGCGAAGTCCGCATCGGCGTACCGGCGACCCGCCTCCAAAACGCCTACGCGATAACCCTTCTCGGTCAGTCGCAGCGCGCTGACGCTACCCCCGAAACCGGAGCCGATGATCAGGACATCGTAGTCCGGCTGGCAGTCAGGCTGGCTATCCGGTTGAGTCGACATCCTACGAGCGTACCGGCCGGTAATTTCTCCGGTGCAGGTCAGGACCCGACCGTCAGCCCGACCTTCTGGAATTCCTTGAGATCGCAATAGCCCGCCTTGGCCATCGACCGACGCAGCCCGCCGACCAGGTTCAGCGAGCCGAACGGGTCATCGGAGGGACCGTTGAGCACTCGGTCCAGGCTCGGGCGCTCACCGTAGGCGATCTGCATCAACGCGCCGCGCGGCACGGACGGGTGGGCGGCCGCCGACGGCCAGTACCAGCCGTCGCCCTGCGCCTGAGCCGCCGCCGCCAGCGGCGTGCCCAGCACCACCGCGTCGGCACCGCAGGCGATCGCCTTGGCCAGCTCCCCGGAGGTGTAGATGTCGCCGTCCGCCAGCACATGCACGTAGCGCCCGCCAGTCTCGTCGAGGTACTCCCGGCGGGCCGCGGCGGCGTCGGCGATCGCGCTGGCCATCGGAACGGAGATGCCCAGCACCTCATCGGAGGTGGTGGCCCCCGCGGTCGAGCCGTAGCCGACGATCACGCCGGCCGCGCCGGTGCGCATCAGGTGCAGCGCAGTGCGGTGGTCGAGCACGCCGCCGGCCACCACCGGGATATCCAGCTCGGAGATGAACGTCTTGAGGTTCAGCGGCTCACCGCCGTTGTCCACCCGCTCCGCAGAGATGATGGTGCCCTGGATGACCAGCAGGTCGACGCCGGCGGCCACCAGCACCGGGGTCAGCGCCGCGGCGTTCTGCGGGCTCACCCGCACCGCGGTGGTCACCCCGGCCTCACTGATGCGCGCCACCGCCGCACCGAGCAGCTCGGGGTCCAACGGCGCGGCGTGCAGTTGCTGCAGCAGCCGGATCGCCGCTGTCGGCTCGGGCTCCTTGTCTGCGACCTCGATGACTTGGGCGACCTTGGCTTGCACGTCGGCGTGCCGGCCGATCAGTCCTTCGCCGTTGAGCACCCCCAGACCACCGAGCCGGCCCAGCTCGATGGCGAACTCCGGGGAGACCAATGCGTCGGTGGGGTGCGCGAGCACCGGGATCTCGAACCGGTAGGCGTCGAGCTGCCAGGCCGTCGAGACATTCTGGGATGAGCGGGTACGCCGGGCCGGCACGATGTTGATGTCGTCGAGCTCATAGGTGCGGCGGGCGGTGCGGCCCATGCCGATCTCAACCATGTCACGCATTGCGGGGTCAACCTCATCTCTCCGGCGAAACCGACCGAAACCAACCGAAACCGACATTGTGCAGCACAAGTGCGAGAAGCGACTGGCACAACGTCAGTTTCGGCGCTTAACGGGCGTAGTAGTTCGGCGCTTCGACCGTCATGGTGATGTCGTGCGGGTGGCTTTCCTTCAAGCCCGCGGCGGTGATCCGCACGAACTGTGCCTGCTGCAGCGCCTCGATGGTCGCCGAGCCGGTGTAGCCCATCGCCGCTCGCAGCCCGCCGGTGAGCTGATGGATGACGGTGCTCAGCGGGCCCCGGAACGGCACCCGGCCCTCGATGCCCTCGGGAACCAGCTTGTCCTCGGAGAGGGCGTCGTCTTGGAAGTAGCGGTCCTTGGAGTAGGACTTGCCCGTTCCTCCGGAGCCCCTTCCGGCCATGGCGCCGAGCGACCCCATGCCGCGGTAGCTCTTGAACTGCTTGCCGTTGACGAAGATCAGGTCGCCGGGCGACTCGGCGGTGCCGGCCAACAGCGAGCCGAGCATGGCCGTCGATGCACCGGCGGCCAGCGCCTTGGCAATATCGCCGGAGTACTGCAACCCGCCGTCGGCGATCACCGGCACGCCGGCGGGCGCGCAGGCTGCGACAGCTTCCATGATTGCGGTGATCTGGGGTGCCCCCACCCCGGCGACCACCCGGGTGGTGCAGATCGAGCCGGGACCGACCCCGACCTTCACCGCGTCGGCACCGGCCTCGACCAGCGCGGCGGCCCCGCTCCGGGTGGCGACGTTGCCTCCGACGACATCGACCCGCTCCCCCAATTCGGCCTTGAGCTTGCCGACCATGTCGAGCACTCCCCGGTTGTGGGCGTGCGCGGTGTCCACGATCAGCACGTCAACGCCGGCGTCGGCCAGCGTCATCGCACGCACCCACGCGTCGTGACCGACACCGACCGCGGCCCCGACCAGCAGCCGGCCGTCGCTGTCCTTGGTGGCCAGCGGGTGTTGCTCGGTCTTGACGAAGTCCTTGACCGTGATCAGTCCGGTCAGCTTGCCGTGGCCGTCGACGATCGGCAGCTTCTCAATCTTGTGCCGGCGCAGCAGGCCCAGCGCGGCGTCGGCGGAGACGCCCTCCTGGGCGGTGATCAGCGGGGTCTTGGTCATCACCTCGGCGACGGGCTTGTTCTGGTCGACCTCGAAGCGCATGTCCCGGTTGGTGATGATCCCGACGAGTGCGCCCTTGTTGTCCACCACCGGCAGCCCGGAGATCCGGAACCGCGCACACAGTGCGTCCACCTCGGCCAGGGTGTTCTCCGGCGAGCAAGTCACCGGGTCGGTGACCATCCCGGCCTCGGAGCGCTTCACGGTCTCCACCTGGCCGGCCTGCTCGGTGACCGGCAGGTTGCGGTGCAGCACGCCCATGCCGCCGGCGCGGGCCATCGCGATCGCCATCCGGGCCTCGGTGACGGTGTCCATCGCGGAGCTGACCAGCGGCACCTTGAGCTGGACCTTGCGGGTCAACCAACTGGCGGTGTCAGCGGTAGCCGGCACCACGTCGGAGGCCGCGGGAAGCAGCAGGACGTCGTCGAAGGTCAACCCCAGCATGGCGATCTTGCCGGGATTGTCACCACCGGTCGGCGCCGCATCATCGAGCGCGCCTACGGCAAGGTGGAATCCGGATGCCGTGAGCAGTTCGCGCACCGACGGCCACTCCCCCACGCGCGTCCAC
>JBDTEP010000130.1:0-13551 GCA_039922455.1 Mycobacterium sp.
GGTGCTGTTCTCCCCCGGCGTGATGCGCGCGGAGATCGCCGGGCTGTAGGCGGACAAGAACCGCTCCACGATCGAAAACGCACCGCCGACGGTGGCGGCGGTGCGTGCGGCCACCCCCAGCGGCCCGAAGTTCCCGATGTCCTGGCGCAGCGCCAGCCGTCGCCCGAAATCCGGCCTGGCGGTCGCATCCGCTGCACTTTCAATGGCCAGGATCACCGCGCGGTACGGCACGAACACCTCGTGCGTCCCAACCGCCGCGGCCGGGACCCCGGCCGCGGAGAGCAACTGCGCCGGATCACCGCCGAGTTCGGCGACTAGGTCCGAATAACCGGACAGCGCGGTGCCGCGCACCACGGACACGTCCGCAACTATCAAAGAATTGTCCGCAGATGTCAAGACTTCGATGGTGCCGCGGGCCATGCTGGGAACAGCACCCAGCTGAAAGGAACTCCCCCGTGAGCTTTGACACCGTAATTCGCGACGGCCGGTGGTTCGACGGCACCGGCGCCCCGTCAGCGATCCGCAACATCGGTATTCGCGACGGGCAGATCGTTGCCGTCACCGCCGAGGCGCTCGACGAAAAGGGCTGTCCGCAGGTGATCGACGCCGCCGGCAAGTGGGTGCTGCCCGGGCTGATCGACATCCACACCCATTACGACGTCGAGGTGCTGGTCGGCCCGTCGCTCTCGGAGTCGGTGCGGCACGGCGTGACGACGGTGCTGGTGGGCTCCTGCTCGCTGTCCACAATTCACGTCGACGCCTCTGATGCCGGCGACATTTTCGGTCGGGTGGAGGCGATCCCGCGCGAACACGTCGTCGGCGCGATCGATCGCTACAAGACCTGGTCCAACTGCGAGGAGTACATCACCGCCCTGGAGCGACTGCCGCTGGGTCCCAACGTCGCTGCGTTCATCGGCCATTCGGACATGCGGGCCGCGACGATGGGTCTGGATCGCGCCACCCGCGCCGAGGTTCGGCCGACCGAGGCCGAGCAGGCCAGCATGGAACAGATGCTCGACGAGGCCCTGCAGGCGGGTTTTCTCGGAATGTCTTCCCAACAGCTGCTTTTCGACAAGCTCGACGGTGACATCTGCCGGTCTCGCACCCTGCCCTCCACCTACGCCAAACCGAAGGAACTCCGCCGGCTGAAGTCGAAGCTGCGCCGCACCGACCGCGTTCTGCAGGCCGGCCCGGACATCAAGAACCCGTTCGATGTGGTGTCTCAGCTGGCCCAGACTTTGGGGATTTTTCGCCGGCCGCTCAAGACCAGCCTGCTCGCGGCGGCCGACGTCAAGTCCAACCCGCCCGCGATCACCGCGATGATCAAGGCCGCCCGGGTCTTCAACAAGCTGGGCGGCAACTTCCGCTGGCAACACCTGCCGGTGCCGTTCGAGGTGTACGCCGACGGCATCGATCTGGTGATCTTCGAGGAGTTCGGCTCCGGTGCCGAAGCGCTGCACCTCAAAGAGTCGATGGAACGCGACGAGTTGATGCGCGACGAGGCTTACCGGCGACGCTTCCGCGCCGACTACGACAAAAAATACGGCCCCAGGGTGTGGCACCGCGACTTCTTCGATGCGGAGATCGTCGACTGCCCCGATGCGTCCATGATCGGAAAGTCCTTCGGCCAAGTCGGAATCGAGCGCGGCGGTGTGCATCCGGTAGACGCGTTTTTAGACCTGATCCTCGAACACGGCGCCGCGCTGCGGTGGCACACCACGATCTCCAACCACCGGCCCGACGTACTCAAGAAGATCGCCCGCGAACCGGGTATCCAGATGGGCTTCTCCGATGCGGGTGCGCATCTGCGCAACATGGCGTTCTACAACATGGGCCTACGGTTGCTGCGTCACGTCGTGCAAGCCGCCGAACAAGGTCAGACGTTCCTGTCAGTCGAGCAGGCGGTGCACCGGCTGACCGGCGAACTGGCCGACTGGTATCGGATCGACGCCGGCCACCTACGAGTCGGTGACCGCGCCGACGTCCTGGTCCTCGACCCCGACCACCTCGACGCGACGCTCGACGCCTACGCCGAGGAGCCGTTCGCGCAGTACGGCGGAATGTCGCGCATGGTGAACCGCAACGACGAGACCGTCACCGCCGTCTTCGTCTCGGGACGCGCGGTAGTCCTGAACGGGCAGCCCACCGAGGTGCTCGGGTCGCAACGCACCGGAAGCTTCCTGCGCGCCGACACCCACACCTGCGCGGTCGCCGCCCAAGCTCCGGTGCCGGCACCGGGCGCCTAAGGTTGAGCGCATGAGTCAGATAGTGCGCGGCGTGATCTCCCGGCAGAAGGGCAAACCGGTCGAGGTAACCGACATCGTCATCCCCGACCCCGGTCCAGGCGACGTCGTCGTCGACATCACGGCCTGCGGGGTCTGCCACACCGACCTAACCTACCGGGACGGCGGCATCAACGACAGCTACCCGTTCCTGCTGGGCCACGAGGCATCCGGGACCGTCGAGGCAGTGGGTTCGGCGGTGACCGCGGTGGCGCCCGGCGACTTCGTGATCCTGAACTGGCGCGCGGTGTGCGGACAGTGCCGGGCCTGCAAACGCGGCCGACCGCAGTACTGCTTCGACACGTTCAACGCCTCGGCGCCGATGACGCTCACCGACGGCACCGAGCTCACCCCGGCACTGGGCATCGGGGCGTTCGCCGACAAGACGCTGGTCCACGAGGGTCAGTGCACCAAGGTCGACCCGGCCGCCGATCCCGCGGTGGCCGGGCTGCTCGGCTGCGGGGTGATGGCCGGTCTGGGCGCGGCGATCAACACCGGTGGCGTCACCCGCGACGACACCGTCGCCGTGATCGGGTGCGGCGGAGTGGGCGACGCCGCGATCGCCGGGGCGGCCCTGGTGGGTGCCCGGCGCATCATCGCCGTCGACACCGACGACACCAAGTTGGCCTGGGCCCGCGACTTCGGCGCGACCGACACCATCAACGCCCGCAACCAGGACCCGGTCGAGACCATCCAGGAACTCACCGACGGTTTCGGTGCCGACGTGGTGATCGACGCGGTCGGCCGCCCGGAGACCTGGAAGCAGGCGTTCTACGCCCGCGACCTGGCCGGAACCGTCGTGCTGGTGGGAGTTCCGACCCCGGACATGCGCCTCGACATGCCGTTGATCGACTTCTTCTCCCGCGGCGGGTCGCTGAAATCGTCGTGGTACGGCGACTGCCTGCCCGAACGGGACTTCCCCACCCTGATCAGCCTGTATCTGCAGGGCCGCTTGCCGCTGGAGAAGTTCGTCTCCGAACGTATCGGGCTGTCCGATGTCGAGGACGCGTTCCATCGGATGCACGAGGGCGCGGTGCTGCGGTCGGTGGTGGTGTTGTGAGTAACTCGATCCAACGCATAGTCACCAACGGAACCTTCGAACTCGACGGCGGCAGTTGGGAAGTCGAGAACAACATCTGGATCGTCGGCGACGACTCGGAGGTGGTGGTTTTCGATGCCGCCCACGATGCCGCCCCGATCGTCGAAGCTGTCGGCGGGCGCAAGGTGGTGGCGGTGGTGTGTACGCACGGCCACAACGACCACATCACGGTTGCCCCGCAGCTGGGCCGACAGCTCGACGCGCCGGTGCTGCTGCATCCAGCCGACGAGATGCTGTGGCGGATGACGCATCCCGACGAGGAGTTTCATCCGATATCCGATAATCAGACACTGCTTGTGGCCGGCACCGAGATTCGCGCACTGCACACTCCGGGCCACTCGCCCGGTTCGGTGTGCTGGTACGCCCCGGAACTGGGCGCGGTGTTCAGCGGCGACACTCTGTTCTCCGGTGGTCCGGGGGCGACCGGACGCTCATTCTCGGACTTCCCGACCATCCTGGCGTCGATCTCCGAGCGGCTTGGCGAACTGCCGGACGACACCGTCGTCTACACCGGACACGGAGACAGCACCCGCATCGGTGACGAACTCGTCAATTACGACGATTGGGTGGCCCGCGGCCACTGACGACGCGCCGCGAGGAACGAGCGGCGCGGAGGAAGCGGACAATCCAGCCCGGCCACTGACGACGCGCCGCGAGGAACGAGCGGCGAGAACGAAAAATCCAACCTGCCGCTGAGCGTCAGCGCCCGTCAAGGATTCGCCGCTTCTCGGACTTGAACTCCGCCTGCGTCAGGGCTCCGGAATCGCGCAGTGCCGTAATCGTTTTGAGCTGCTCGATACGAACACCCGCGTCATCGGGGCGCAACGCCGTACCCGGGTCGGTGCCGGCCTCCGCCAACTGTCGACGACGATGCCGGGCCGACCACCAACTCGCCCCGATCAGGCCCGCGATGCCGAGCCCGAACAACGGCGGGAACACCCAGACCAGCGAGCGGTAGGCACTGGGCTGACCGAAGGCCAGCCGCGGTGCGATAAATCCGCCGACCTGCCCGTCGGTGGTGATCTGGTAGTCGCCCGCCGTCGCCACCCGCACCCGCCACAACCGTCGCCGCGTGTCGTTGTTGACCGTCGTTGTGCTGCCGACGCTTTCCACGAACTCCGGTTGGGCCACCCCCGGCGGTGGCACCACCTGCACGCTCAGCGGCGGCACCGGCAGCCCGCCGCCGGTGGGGCTGGAGATGACCCGAGTGTGCAGACTCACCGTCACATCGCCCGCCGGCAGCGCGACACTGCCCGTCCCCGGGATCGGAACCTCGCCGTACGCGTTGTACCTGTCCAGCACGAACACGTTGAGCACCAGCGCAACCACGAAGCCGATGACCCCGACGGCCATCAGCACGGCCGACACCACGACCGGGATGCGTCGGATCACCCGCACAGCGCTCACCCGCGAAGTGTGCCACGGTCTCCCCACCTGGGCAGCGGTTGCAGGCGTCGAAGCGTCAGGGAGCGACTGGCGCCCCGGGGGTTTCCAAAGCCGAGTGCTCCGGGTTCTCCGGGTACGCCGGAGCCTCCGGGATGGCCGGCGGGGCCGGTTCGGGGTGCGGTGCGAACGCCGGCGGCGGCGGCTCCAAGGTCGGTGACTGAGAGGTGGTCGTGGTCGATACCGACGTCGGCACGCCGGAATCCGGTTCACCGTCGGCGACGTGGCGCAGCACCAGCACGGCCACGACGCCCAACAGCAGCGCGACCAGTGCGGCCAGGATGACTACTGGAATCGGTCGCCGGTACCACTCCACGACTGCCGGGCCACCGCTGTCCCCCGGCTCCAGTGCGGCGGGCTGCCGCGGCGATACGGGGGCAGTGCGCGGCGGCGGTGGTGGGGGCGGTGGCGGCGGCGTCATCAGCGGTTGCAGGACCGCCTCGGGCGCACTTTCCACCGGTGGCGGTGTCGGCTCGACCGGCGGCATTGCCTCCGGGAACGGTGGCGGCTCAGCGGGCGGATGCGCCTTCTTCGGGGTGGCCACCACATTGCCGGCGACGCTCAGCGCGGCGCCGATGGCAGCCGTCAACTGCGGCCGCGGCGAGCTGATGACAGCGGTCTCGAAGCGTTGCGACAGTCCGGCCGTAACGGCAGGCATGTTCGCCCCGCCACCGACCGACACGATCGCCGAGAGGGCACCGGGCAGCACCTCGGCGTCGTCGAAGACGTTCTGCAACACCGTGAAGAAACCGTCGAGTGGCTGGCGCAGTGCTTCTTCGAGCTCGACCCGGGTCAGCCAGACGCCGCCGTGAAATCCGACGAGCTCGGCCACCGTCTCGGTCGACAGTTGCTCCTTGGCGTCACGGCACAGACCGCGCAGCCTGGTCAGCGACCCCACCGTCGGGGGTCCGTCACCGGCGCCTCCCAAATCGGCCACCACATGATCGAGCAGCGCCTGGTCGATCACGTCACCGGAGAACGTGGTGTTGCGGTGGGTGGCGCCGATCGGTTCGAATCCACGCCCGGCGTCGACGAGGGTGATGTTGGTTCCGCTGCCGCCGAAATCACAGACCGCGACGATACCGTGGTCCGGCAGACCGGGATTTGCCTGCAGCGCAGTCAAGACGGCAGTGGTGTCGGAGATCAGCGACACCGGATGCTGTGCCCACTCCGACACCCGCCCCAAGGCGGTGCGCAGCGCGCCAACCGCCCCCGGCAACCAGTGGGCGGGGTACGTCACTGCCACCGCGGGCGGTATCGGGCGTCCCTCGGTCGCGGCATAGGCCAGCGCATGCAGCCCGTCACCGAGCAGTTGCTCGGCGCGGTGGGTAGATCCGTCGCCCGCCACCACCGGCTCGCCGCCGCCGACGCGGTCCACGAAATCGGTCACCACCAGTCCGCGTTCGTTGAGGTCGGGATTTCCGGCGGACTTCTCCGATGGCATGCCGATCTGGGATGGCCGATCCCGGAACAGCGTCAACACCGGCCGACGGGTGATCGCACGATCAGCGGTGACCGCTGCCAGAGTGGTCGCCCCGACGGACATGCCCATCGCGGGGCCTGTGTCATGCGCCATGCTGTCCCATCCACGGTCTGCACCGGCGATCAGGAAACACCGGTCGCGGCAATTTTATCGATGGGTCTCCTATTTACCCGGCATTTGCAGTGCTATTGGTGCGCCGGATAGATCCCACCGGCGGCCTCGCTGCACGGTTACCATCTGGTCGTATGCGAGCGGCGAACCCGATGGCATCCCGCCCGACATTGAGCGCCTGGCGTTCGTCACCGCATTCGGCGCGGTCAGCTGTGGTCGTCGGGGTTCAACTGGTCGCACTCGCGCCGCGATCACGTTCGGAGTTTGCTCAGACGACAGTGGTCGGGGGTCTGCACACCGACGCCGGGCAGACATGTCAGCCTGACCGCGCGCTCCCGCGGTCGGGCTCAGTTACGCCTCAGCCCTTCGATAAGACACGCACAGTGTGATACGGCGCTATCGCCCGGGAATCATCGAAACCGTTTACTCCCAGTATGTCCGCTGCGCGCAACGGGCCCGGTATGTCACCATGGACGGGTGAATACACGTCGGATCCTTCGCCCCCTCGGTGTTGCGCTGGCACTGACCTGGCTGCTGCAGAGCACCGCCGTCACACCTCCGCCCGCCTCCGCCGAGCCGTGTCCCGATGTCCAGGTTTTGTTTGCCAGAGGTACCGACGAAGTGCCCGGTCTCGGCGAGACCGGGCAAGCATTCGTCGACTCCCTACGGTCCCGGATCCCGGAGCGGTCCCTGGACCTCTACGCGGTCGACTATCCGGCCACCAATGACTGGCCGACCGGCATCCAGGGCATCCGCGACGCCGCCAACCACATCGAGGCAACCGCGGCGACCTGCCCCAAGACCAAGATGGTGCTCAGCGGCTTCTCGCAGGGCGCCGCGGTGATGGGCTTCGCTACCGCCGACGTCATCCCGGACGGGGTGGACGGAAGCGATGTACCACGGCCGATGCCCCCCGAGGTGGCCGACCACGTCGCCGCCGTGGTGCTCTTCGGAACCCCTAACGAGCGGGCGATGAACTTCCTGGGCCAGCCGGCCGTCGTCATCGGCCCCGCCTACTCGGCCAAGACGATCCAGCTGTGCGCGACCGAGGATCCGATCTGCTCCGAGGGTCTGAACTTTTCCGCGCACTACCCCGGCGCCTACGACGGGATCGTCGACGAGGGTGCGACCTACGCGGCAACCCGGCTGTAACCACCTTGTTCGCGGTGCGGCACCGATTTCTTGGTTTGCTACCGGGGCCTGGACTCCATACCGCTGATAGGGCCGCAACGGCGCTCAAACCCGACCCGCGGGCCAGTCCCGAGACCGGGGCATGTCAGCATCTAAGGATGATGTCGCGTGACACTCTTCGCACCGTCGCTGCCACGGTGATGCTGACAGGAACGCTGTTGGGCACGCCGGCAGGCATGCCGGCCGCCGCGGCGGAGCCCTGCCCGGACACCGAAGTGGTATTCGCCCGCGGTTCTGGACAGCCCGCCGGGCTCGGTGATGTCGGTGAGGCTTTCGTCGCTTCACTCAAGGACCAGTTGCCCGGCCGGGACGTCGGCGTGTACCCGGTCGAATACCCGGCGAGCACCGATTACCACAACAGCGCGCTGCTCGGTGAGGCCGATGCCGTCGCACACATCCAGGCCACGGTCGCCACCTGCCCCAAAACCAAACTCGTGCTCGGCGGCTACTCGCAGGGCGCCAGCGTCATCGAGATGTCCAGCAATTCGCTTCCGGCCTCAGTCGCCAACCGCGTGGTCGCGGTCGCGCTCTTCGGTCCGCCGTCAAGCCCGTACTCGACCTCGCTGTGGGGCGGCCCGCTGCCGGTCCTGGCCGCGGAGTACCGCGCGAAGAGCATCGACTTCTGCCTCACCGGTGACATCTACTGCGAGGAGAACGGCAACGTGGTCCCTCACCTGATGTACGTGCAGGACGGCAAGCCCGTCGAGGCCGCCGCGTTCGCCGCGAATCGGCTGACGGTCAGTTAGAACGACTCGGTCAGAATGCAGCGGGCATCCGCGCGTCGATCAGGTGCGGACCCGGCTCGGCTAGGGCCCGGCGGAACTGATCGGCGAGTTCCTCGCAGGTGGTCGCGACCGTAGCCGGCACCCCGAAACCCTCGGCGATCTTGGCGAAGTCCATGTTCGGCCGTGACAGATCGAGCAGGGCTTCCGCCTTTGGCCCGTACCCGCCCCCTTCGCCTTCGGCGCCCACCCGGGCCAGTTCCATGCGCAGAATCGCGTACGAGCTGTTGTTGATCAGCACCGCGGTCACATCGACGTTCTCCCGCGCCATGGTCCACAACGCCGAGATGGTGTAGGCGGCGCTGCCGTCGGCCTGCAGCGCAATCACCGGCCGATCGGGCGCGGCGATTGCGGCGCCCAGCGCAACCGGCAAGCCCTGCCCGATCGCCCCGCCTGTCAGTGTGAGCACATCATGGCGCGGTGCGCCGGCGGTGGCCGCCGGCAACATCAGGCCCGAGGTGTTGGACTCATCGGAGATGATCGCGTTGTCCGGCAGCAGCGCCCCGATCACCTGCACCCAGTTCTGCGGGGTCAACTCCCCTGTCGGCAACTCCGGGACGGCGGCGGGCGCCGGGCGCGGCGCCACACCAGGCGCCACGACGTCGGCCAACTGCGTCAGCGCGGCGGCCACGTCCGTCCCGAGGCCGGCCAGATTGTGGACGGCACATCCTTCGGGCACCAGGTCACTGGGCTTACCGGGATAGGCGAAGAACGACACCGGAGCCCGGGTGCCCGCGACCACCAGGTGCGTGATCCCCTCGAGTTGAAAGGCGGCCTGCTCGGCGAGGTAGCCAAGCCGGTTGATCGTCGGCACCCCGGCGCCGCGGGTCAGCCGGGCCGGGAACGTCTCGACCAGCGTGCGGGCACCTGTCGCGGCGGCGATCCGGTCGGCGGCCTCCAGCGCGCGCATCTCACCGACGGCGGGGCCACCGATCAGCAGCGCCACCGGCTCACCGCTGCGCAACACGTCGGCGATCTGGGCGACGGCCTGCTCGTCGGGGGCGGCCGCGGCCACCGGGTCGATCGGGCCGGCCGCTTTCGCTCCGTCGTCCCAGGAGATGTCGGCGGGCAGGATCAGGTTGGCGACCTGTGCAGGGCTGGCCATCGACGCGGCCACGGCTTCGGCGGCATCATGCCCGACATCGGCACCGGCGCCGGTGCGACGCACCCAGCCGTGAGTCCAGTCGGTCAGCGGCTCGATGTCGGACTCCAGCGGTGCGTCGTACTTCTTGTGGTACGTGGCGTGATCGCCGATGACGTTGACCACCGGTACATGCGCGCGGCGGGCGTTGTGCAGGTTGGCCAGGCCGTTGCTCAGCCCGGGGCCCAGGTGCAGCAGGGTGGCGGCCGGCTTTCCGGCTATCCGGGCGTAACCATCGGCGGCGCCGGTCACCACACCTTCAAAAAGGCACAGCACCCCGCGCATCTGCGGCACCGAGTCCAATGCGGCCACGAAGTGCATCTCGGAAGTGCCGGGGTTGGCGAAGCAGACGTGCACCCCACAGTCGACCAGGGTGGTGATCAGGGCCTGTGCTCCGTTGGTCATGAAGTGCCTTTCTTGCCAACGCCGGATGAACCGGCGCACGGGCGGTGTCCTGGCTATACAAGCACGCCGGGGTTGAGAATTCCGGCGGGGTCGAAGGCTGCCTTGATCCGGCGCAGCAGGGCGATCTTGACGGGATCCTCCAATTCCAGAAAGTGCTGCGTTTTCACCCGACCCAGGCCGTGCTCGCCGGAGATCGCACCGCCCAGCGCCATCGCGGCCGCGAAGATGTCGTGCAACAGCCGGTGCCGGATATCGTCGTCGGCGCAGAACACCGCCAGATGGACATTGCCGTCGCCGGCGTGTCCGCACCCGACCACCCCGGCTCCCGCCGCCTGCGCGAATTCTTGTGCCCGGGTGAAGAACTGGTGCATGGCCGCACGCGGGACCACCACGTCGATGACGTCGTGGGCACCGGCGGCCTTGGCCGTCCAGAACGCCTTCTCGCGGGCCTC
Organism: Mycobacterium sp.; assembly: GCA_039922455.1. Classification (GTDB taxonomy): domain Bacteria; phylum Actinomycetota; class Actinomycetes; order Mycobacteriales; family Mycobacteriaceae; genus Mycobacterium. The sequence continues at coordinate 10,390 of JBDTEP010000130.1, forward strand.
GATCAGGGCGTGCGCCGAATTGCCCTCCAGCACATAGGTATCGATCGCCCCGAACGAGGCCAGCAATTCGCCCAGCATGGCCACGTCATCGTCGAGACGGTCACGGTCGCGGTTCTCCACCCCGATCACCAGGTGTGCCTCGGCCGTCTCGCGGATCGCGTCGGGGATGCCCAGGTTCAGGTTCTGGGAATAGCTGATCGCAGCCAGGGTGAGCTTGTCGACGTACTCCAGGATCACCGGGTCGACGCCGCTGCGCACCACCGCGCGCACCGCGCGCAGCACCACGGGCAGGTCGGGGAACGGGGCCAACAGGGTGGCCGAGTGCGCCAACCGCGGGTAGAGCCGGACGGTGACCTCGGTGGCCAGCGCGCAGGTGCCCTCCGAGCCGATGATCAGCTGGGTCAGGTCGTAGCCGGTGGACAGCTTGGTGATCCGGCCGCCGGTGCGGATCAGCTCGCCGGTGGGCAGCGCGGCCTGCAGCCCGAGCACGTTGTGCCGGGTCACCCCGTACTTGACCGCGCGCATGCCGCCGGCGTTGGTTCCGACGTTGCCGCCGACGCTGGCCGACAGTTCGCCGGGGAAGACGGTGTACATCAGCCCCGCGGCGGCGGTTGCGGTGTCCAGGTCGGCCAGGGTCACCCCGGGTTGCACCACCGCGACCTGGTTGTCGGTGTCGATCTCCAAGATCGCGTTCATCTGTTCGAAGCAGATCAACAGACCGCCCGCGCAGGGCCGTGCCCCCGCCGACAGCCCGGTGCCCGAGCCACGTGCGGTCACCGGGATTTCGGCCTTGGTGGCGGCGGCCAGCAGCGCCGCTACCTGCTCGGCGGTCTGCGGGCGGGCCACGTAGCCCGGCGTCACCGGGGCGCCTACCAGTGCCTCGTCGTGGCAGTAGTCGGGGCCGATCTGCTCACCGGTCAGCAGGCCGGCGCCACCGACGATGCCGGCGAACTCCTGCGCGACGTCGAAATCTAGCGTCCCCATCCCGTCCTCACCTTCCGAATCCGGCGTCCCGCAGCGCCTGTGCCATCGAGCCGGCGGACGGGGTCGCGTCCCGGCGAACGGCCTCGTTGCCGGGGCCCCGCCGCCCCCGATTCTGCTTCCCGGTGGCGGGGCGCGCAGCCGGTTCGCGGCCAGGCTTGTCCTCCAGCCGCAGGCTCAGGCCGATCCGCTGGCGGTCGACGTCGACGTCGACGACCCTCACCTTGACCACCTGGCCGGAACGGACCACCTCGTGCGGGTCGGACACGAAGCGGTCGGACATCGCCGAGACATGCACCAGGCCGTCCTGATGCACCCCGATATCGACGAAGGCGCCGAACGCGGCGACGTTGGTCACCACCCCCTCGAGCACCATGCCCGCCTTGAGGTCGGCCACCTTCTCCACGCCCGCGGCGAAGGTGGCCGTGGAGAACGCCGGCCGCGGGTCGCGTCCGGGCTTCTCCAACTCGGCGAGAATGTCTGTGACGGTCGGGATCCCGAACCGGTCGTCGGCGAAATCGCCGGGTTGTAGCGACCGCAGCAGCCGTTCGTCGCCGATGATCTCGGCCAGGGCGATACCGGAGCGGTCCAGGATGCGCCGGACCACCGGGTATGCCTCCGGATGCACCCCCGAGGAGTCCAGCGGGTCGTCTCCGTCACGGATTCGTAGGAACCCGGCGCACTGCTCGAATGCCTTGGGCCCCAACCTCGGAACGTCGAGCAGCGCGACCCGATTGCGGAACGGTCCGGTCTGGTCGCGGTGCGAAACGATGGCCTCGGCCAGTGATTCCGACACCCCCGACACCTTGGCCAGTAGCGGCGCCGACGCGGTGTTGAGGTCGACACCGACTGCGTTCACGGCATCTTCGACCACCGCATCAAGGCTGCGCGCCAGCGTTCCCGGCGTCACGTCGTGCTGGTACTGACCGACCCCGATCGACTTCGGCTCGATCTTGACCAGTTCGGCCAGCGGATCCTGCAGCCGCCGGGCGATCGACACCGCCCCGCGCAGGGTGACATCCAGTTCGGGCAGTTCGTGTGCGGCGTAGGCCGACGCCGAATACACCGAGGCGCCGGCCTCGCTGACCATCGCCTTGACCGGCGCGGAGGCGCCTGCGGTCTTCAGGTCGGCGATCAGCTCGGCGGCCAGGGCGTCAGTCTCCCGTGATGCGGTGCCGTTGCCGACGGCGATCAGGTCGACGTCGTGGCGGGAGACCAGAGCGGCCAGCCTCGCCTTCGCGGCATCCCACTGCCGCTGCGGCTGATGCGGAAAAATCGCGCAGGTGTCGACGACCTTGCCGGTGCCGTCCACGACCGCCACCTTCACCCCGCTGCGGAAGCCCGGATCCAGCCCGAGCGTGGTGCGGTTGCCCGCCGGAGCAGCCAACAGCAGGTCCTTGAGATTGCGGGCGAACACCGCCACTGCATCGAGCTCGGCGCGCTGTCGCAGGCGCATCCGGGCCTCGACCGCCGCCGAGAACGCCAGCCTGGTGTCCCACGCCCACCGGACAGTCTCGGCCAGCCATGCCGTCGCCGCCCCCGGGCCGGTCATGTCCACACCGAGTGAGCGGGCGACCATCGCCTGGTAAGGCTCGTCGTCGCCGCCGTCGAAGGCCAACGCCAGGGCGTCCTCCTTCTCGCCCCGCAGCACGGCCAGCACCCGATGCGACGGCATGCTCTCGAGCGCCTCACCGAACTCGAAATAGTCCCGGAACTTCTGTGCCGCAGCATTTTTCGCGGCCTCCTGTGACCGCGGTGCGGTCCGCAGCGAGCCGGCCGACCAGAACCTCTCCCGGACGGCGCCCACCAGCTCGGCGTCCTCGGCGGCCCGTTCGACCAGGATGGCGCGCACCCCTTCCAGGGCCGCCGCGGCGTCGGCCACCGCTTCACCGGTGAACTCCGCAGCGGTCTGCTGCGGATCGCACGTCGGGTCGGTCAGCAGCTGCTCGACCAGCGGTTCCAGACCGGCTTCCCGGGCGATCTGCGCCTTGGTTCGGCGCTTGGGTTTGTAGGGCAGGTAGATGTCCTCCACCCGGGCTTTGGTGTCGGCCGCCAGCAACACGGCCCGCAGTTGGTCGGTGAGTTTGCCCTGCTCCTCGATCGAGGCCAGCACGGCGGTGCGGCGGTCATCGAGCTCACGCAGGTAGCGCAGCCGCTCTTCGAGGGTGCGCAGCTGGCCGT
>JBDTEP010000131.1:0-11270 GCA_039922455.1 Mycobacterium sp.
CGAGTTCGGCGGCCATGGTTTGCCAGGCGGTGGCGGCGGCTCGGATCGGGCCGGATCCTGCTCCGGCGTACATCAGCGCGGAGTTGACCTCCGGTGGCAACGCTGCAAAGTTCATCGGCTGCTCCCCGATCGCGACGCGCTGACTTCAGACCACCTCTCTGCGAACAACATTGCCGATAAACAGACGGTATTTTCCGCGGCACCGACCGGGCAACCTGAGAGCCGGGACTCATATGAAACGCATATCTGCCGATCCGGCAGGCAGTGTTACAGCGGGGGCAGCGCGGTGGAATACAGCCAGGCCTGCCACAACGGCTGCAGTGACGCCGAGGCGTAGTTGGCGGCCAGCCCGGTGAAGTCGTCGGTGCTCGCGTTGCCGTGGCGGTAGCGGGTCGTCCAATCACGCAGCAGGGTGAAGAAGTCGTCGTCACCGAGTTGGCCGCGCAGCAGATGCAGGGTGAGTGCGCCGCGCTTGTACACCCGGTCGTCGAACATGTCGGCCGGCCCCGGATCGGCCAGCAGCAGATCTTGGGGTAGTGCGGCCAGCTTCCGGTGGTAGCGCTGCGCCAGTTCGTCGGCGCTCGGCCCGCCGGAACGTTCCGACCACAACCATTCGGCGTAGCAGGCGAAACCCTCATGTAGCCAGATGTCGCGCCACCGTCGCACCGTGACACTGTTGCCGAACCACTGGTGGGCCAGCTCGTGGGCGATCAGCCGTTCCCCGTCTCCGGTGCCGTCGCAGTGGTTGGCGCCGAAGATCGAAATTCCCTGCGCCTCCAGGGGGATCTCCAAGTTGTCGTCGGTGATCAGCACCGTGTAGCCAGCGGCCAGCGGGTAGGGCCCGAACAGCCGGACGAACAGCTCCATCATCTGTGACTGGCGCGCGAAATCCGCGTCGAACGCCGGCCGCAGCCGGGCGGGCAGCACCGCATGGATCGGCACCGTCGACTCGGGCAGTTGGTGGGTCACGTATTGGCCGATCTGCAGGGTGACCAGGTAGGTCGGCGTCGGCTCGGGCTGCTGGTAGGTCCAGGTGGTGCGCCCGGCCCGGACCCGCCGGGACACCAGTTCGCCGTTGGCGACTGCGCGGTACGGGCTGTCGGTGCTGATCTGGATCAGGTAGCTGGCCTTGGCTACGGGGTGATCGTCACACGGGAACCACGACGGGGCGCCGTTGGGCTGCCCAGAGACCAGCGCCCCATCGGACAACTCCTCGAAACCCACTTCGCCCCAAAGGGTTTCGCTGGGCTGCGGTGAACCCGAGTAACGGACCGTGATCACCAGTGCGGCCCCGGCGGGCAGCTCGGTCGCCAGCGTGACCCGCAGCTTCGCAGCTGAGGTGGTGAACCGGGCGGGCGGGCGGCCGTTGACCCGGACCTTGGCCACCGACAGTGCATCGGCAAGGTCCAGGGTGAAGTCGCGCAACGCGGCCAGCGTGACCGCGGTGATGGTCGCGGTACCGGACAGCCGGTTGCTGGCGACTTTGTACTCCAAATCGAGCTCGTAGCGCGACACCCGATAGCCGGTGTTTCCACTGTGGGGTAGGTAGGAGTCGACGACGGGCGGGGCGGCCGTAGCCTTTGCGGCGGCCGTCTTGACAGGTTTGCTCATGCCCTGGACTCCCTGCGCTTCTTCGATTTCGACCACGGCGCAATGGGATTGCCTTGCCAGCGGGTTGCTTTGGGCACCTCGTCGCCGCGCATCACCAGCGAGGCTGGGCCGACGGTGGCACCCGCGCCCAGTCGCGCCGCCGGCAATGCCACGCAATTCGGGCCCAGCGTGGCGCCGGCCTCCAGCGTGACGGTGTCCATCTGCATGATCCGGTCGTGGAACAGGTGGGTTTGCACCACACAGCCGCGGTTGACGGTCGCGCCAGGGCCCAGTGTCACCAGGTCGGCTTCAGGCAGCCAGTACGTCTCGCACCACACCCCCCGGCCGATGGTGGCGCCCAATGCTCGCAACCAGAGGTTCATCACCGGAGTACCAGTGGCGGCGCGGGCGAACCACGGCGCGGCCACCGTCTCGACGAAGGTATCGGACACCTCGTTGCGCCACACGAACGACGACCACAGCGGGCGCTGCGTCGCCGGGATCCGGCCGACGATAAGCCATTTCGCCATCACCGCGGTGCTGCCGGCGACCGCGCCCGCACCGAGGAGGGTCACCCCGCTGCCCAGGGCCGTCCAGCCATAGCCGAACTGTGTTGCGCCCCACTGTAATATGCCGAGCACAGCGACACCGATCGCAAAGGTCACCACGACCGGGATCAGCCGGCAGCTCTCGACGACGGCGCGCATCAACTTCAGCCGCAGCGGCGGGTCGAACGTTCGTTCGGCGTCGGGGTCCGCGGCTTTGCGGCGCAACCGCACCGGCGGGCTGCCCAGCCACGACGAGCCGGCCTTGGCCTTGTGCGGGGCCGTTGAGAGCACCGCCACCAAGGCGTTGTCGGGCACCCGCCTGCCCGGCTGGGTGATGCCGGAGTTCCCCAGGAACGCTCGCCTGCCGATGGTGGCCGGCGCGACATGGATCCAGCCGCCTCCCAGCTCGTAGGAGGCGACCATGGTGTCGTCGGCCAGAAATGCGTCGTCGGCGATCACGGTGAACTTCGGGATCAACAGCACGGTGGAGATCTCGGTGCCCCGGCCGACGTTGGCCCCCAACAGTCGCAGCCACCATGGTGTGATCAGGCTGGCATACAGCGGAAACAGGTAGTTGCGGGCGGCGTCCATCAGCCGTTCGGTGGCCCACAGTTGCCAACCCTGCCGGCTGCGCACCGGGTGGTAGCCCTCTCGCAGCCCGATCGACAACACCCGCACCCCGGCGACGGTCAATGCGGCGTAGCTGCCCAGCGCGGTCAGGGCGGCCAGCGGAGTGGCCACTGCCGCCGTGCCGATCGCGTCGGTCAGGGTGGCGCAATCAGCGGCGGCCCAAGTCAGTACGGCCAGCCCGGCGCCCAGCGCCAGCAACGGCAGGCCGCCCAGCAGCAGCGACGTCAGCCCGTACACCGCCACCCAGATCGGTCGCGGGGGCGGCCGATGATCCGGCCAGGGGTGGTGCGCTTTACCGGATTTCACCGCCGGCGAGCCGGTCCAGTACTGGCCCTTCTTCACTTCGCCGATCACCCCGGACCCGGGGCCGACGTCGGCGCCCTTGCCGACCGAGGCGCCCGGCAGCAGGGTGGTGCGGGCACCGATGGTGGCGTCATTGCCGACCGTGACGGGGCCGACGTGGAACAGGTCGCCGTCGATCCAATGCCCGGTCAGGTCGACCTCCGGTTCGATGGAGCACCGGTGCCCCAGCGTCAACATCCCGGTCACCGGCGGGGCGGAGTGCAGGTCGACCCCTTTCCCGATCTTGTTGCCCAGCGCCCGCGCGTAATACACCAACCACGGTGCGCCGGCCAGATTCTCGGCGCCGCTGGCAGTAGCGAGACGTTCGGCGATCCAGATCCGTAGGTGCTCGGGGCCGCCGCGCCGGTAGGTGCCCGGTTGCAGATCGGCCAGCAGCACGCGCGCCCCGAGTGCGGCCATGCCCATCCGGCCCAGCGGGCTGACGAACGCCACGAACGCGGCGATCAGAGCCCACCAGTCGAGTCGCACCAGCCAGGGCAGCGGATGCAACGCCCACACCGTGTTGTTGAGCAGTGCCAGCCAGGTCACCCACTGCAGACCGGTCAGCGTGGCCAACGGCACCGACAGCAGAACCTGAGCGGCCTGGGTCAGCCGGGGGGTGGGCCGCACCGGGCGCGGCGCGGCCACGGTGCTCGGATCGGTCTGCCCCATGTCGTCGAGGAACCCGGCCAGCGATCCGAGCCGCGGCCGGTCGTAGAGCTGGGCGACCGTGACCTGCGGGTAGCGCTGCCGCAACGCGGCCACCAACTGGGCGGCCTGCAGCGATCCGCCGCCGAGGGCGAAGAAGTCGGCTTGCTCGTCATCGACCGGGGCGCCCAACACGTCGCGCCACAGCCCGGCCAGCCAGCCCACGGTCCCGCCGGGGCCGTCGGCGTCGGACAGCTGGTCGGCCCCGGGCTCCGGGCCCACCGGCCACGGCAGCGCATCACGGTCAACCTTGCCCGATATTCGGGTGGGCAGCTCGCTGACCAGCACCAGCCGCGGAACCAGCGCGGCGGGCAGCTGCCGGCCCAACCGTGCGCGGGCAGCGGCCAGATCGAAATCCGGGTCGGTGCTGGCCACATAGCCGACCAGCAACGACGTGCCGCTGGCGCTGGTGCGCACCGCGGCCGCGCCACCGCTGACCCCGGGCAGCATCATCAGCGCGGTGTCCACCTCGCCCAACTCAATACGCCGACCGCCGACCTTGACCTGGTCGTCGACGCGGCCGCAGAAAATCAGCCCACCCGATTCCAGTCGCACCAGGTCGCCGCTGCGGTAGGCCCGCCGCCAGTCCAGGGCGGGCAGCGGCGCGTATTTCTCGGCGTCCCGGGTGGCATCGAGATAGCGGCCCAGCCCGACCCCGCCGATCACCAACTCGCCGACCTCGCCGATGGCGACGGGCGCCCCGTCGGCGCCGATCACGGCCAAATCCCAGCCCGCCAGCGGCAGCCCGATGCGGACCGGGCCGGTGCCGTCGAGTCGCGCTGCGCAAGCCACCACGGTGGTCTCGGTGGGGCCGTAGGTGTTCCACACCTCGCGGCCCTCCACCACCAGCCGGGCCGCCAGCTCCGGCGGGCAGGCCTCGCCGCCGAAGATCAGCAGCCGCACTGCTTCCAGCGCCTCGGCCGGCCACAGCGCGGCCAGGGTGGGCACGGTCGACACCACGGTCACGTCGCGGGCTACCAGCCACGGCCCCAGGTCCATGCCGCTGCGCACCAGCGATCGTGGTGCGGGCACCAGGCAGGCGCCGTGCCGCCAGGCCAGCCACATCTCCTCGCACGACGCGTCGAACGCCACCGACAGGCCGGCCAGCACCCGGTCGTCGGGCCCGATCGGGCGGTCCTGGGTAAACAGCTGCGCTTCGGCATCGACGAAGGCAGCCGCGTTGCGGTGCGTGATCGCCACGCCCTTCGGGGTGCCGGTGGATCCCGAGGTGAAGATGATCCAGGCGTCGTCGCTGGTCGACGGTGGCGATGCTCGCCAACCGCGCGACGAAGCGGGTCCGCGGGTCAGGCCGCCTTCGGTGATCACCGCCGCCACTCGCGCCTCGCTGAACACCAGCTCGGCGCGCTCAGCGGGATCGTCGGCATCGACCGGCACGTAAGCGGCGCCGGCGGCCAGGGTGGCCAGGATCGCCACGTAGAGCGCGTAATTGCCGGACGGCATCCGGATGCCGATACGGTCGCCGCGACCGAGGCCGCGGGCGGCCAGCCACGCGACGCCCTTCTCGATGTCGGTGATCAGCTCGCTGTAGGTCAGCACCACGTTGCCGTCGTCCACGGCGGCGGCATCGGGGAAGCGTGCGGCGGTGGCGTACAGGATATCGATCAGGGTGCGGGGTGCCGCAGCAGATGACGCACGCAGGTACCGCGGGGGGATCTGCGGTATCGGCACGTCTGTAGAAGGTACCGGCGTCAGCATCCGACCGACCGGGCAGCGCGCCGCGCGGCGTCACACCGGCGCGATGAACCCCAGCGGGCCGGCCGCGATACACACCGACAGTGCCGCGGTGTCGGCGCGTGCGGTGACGTTGGAGCCGGCGCCGGGAAGCCGCACGTAGACCCGATTGAGGCCAGGGCGCACCCGGACCCGGATGTCGGGTCCGTCGGACAGGGACAGCGTCATCGACCCGTCGACGTTGGCCAGGTAGTTGATCTCGGCCGTCCAGTCCGCCGGCAGCAGCGGACCGTCCAGCCCGAGCGTGGCCGGCTGGTCCGGCTGCACCAGATAGCCGCACCGAGGCACCGGCCCCGCCACGATGGACCGAACCCAGGTCACCTGGGCGTCGGTCAGTGTCCCCGCGCTGGTAAGCATCCGTAATCGCGTTGTTGCCGAAGCGAACTCGGGCCGGTCGCGAACCAGCGCGAACATGTGGCTGGCCAGGTTCTCCGGGTAGACGACCCGCTGCAGCACCAGCGGGTCGACCTCCTGGTCGAGCAGCGGCGCGTCGGAGTCGGCGCGCGCGGCGGCCAGGCTATGCCGGGCGTTCTGTAGATACGGGCGGGCCGGGTCGTCGCGCCAGCTGGACAGGAACGTCGCCGTCGAATACAGGCTGCTGACGGTGAAGGCCATCGCCAGGCCGGTCACCGCCACGCTCCGGGCGGGCGAGGCATCCAGCCACCGCGAGGTTGCCCGATTCGGGGCGCACAATCCGACGGCGCCCAGGATCGCCAGCACCACGGCCAGGTCGGCCAGGTAGCGGAGGGTCTGGGCCAGTTCCAGCGCGGTGAACGCCGAGGACCGCATCAGATAGATCGGGACCTGGCAGGCCGCCGCATAGCCGACCGCGACCAGCCACACCGGCGCCAGTCGGTGCTTGCGTGCCAGCGACACCGCCAGCAGACCCGCCAGCACCAGAGCGCCCAGTGTCATCACCACCGGACCCGGCAGGGCCCACGGTGACGCCGGAGCCCAGCGGGCCCACGTCCAGGGGCCACCGGCCAGGCTCGGAACCACGCCGTGGGTGATCGAGCGCCACAGCAGGTCGCGGGTCATGTCCACATCGAAGCTCCACCGCTTCTGGTTGACCACCGCCAGGTAGACCGCGATCCACCCACCGGTCACCACCAACGTCGCCGTCCACAATCGGATCCCGGTCCGCCACGTCTGGGTTATGGCGCCCACCAGGGGAGTACCAGCCACGTAGTGCAGCAGCGCCGCCACGGTGAACGCGACGAACGGGATCACCGCGGCCTTCTCGAAGAACAACAGGCCGCCGGTGTAGGCGAGCGTGCCGGTGACTGCGTAGCGCCGAAGCCCGGTGCGCGCCAGCAGCATCGCATCGGCGCACACCCAGGCCAGCGCCGCCAGCATCGGCAGCGCATTGAGGGCCGCCGCCCACCAGGCGAACGCCGGCAGGCTCAGCGGGCACCACAACGCGAACGTCAGCGGTATCAGCAGCACCGGCCGCCAGCCCAGAATCACCCACAGCGCCCGCAGCAGCGCCAGCGACGCCAACAGTTGCAGCACCACCAGGCTGGCCGCCGGTGCCGCCCACTGCAACGGCCACGCCCGGCTGAGCGCGCCGGCCACCAGAAACGCGCCCGGCATCACATGTCCGTCGTGGTCGTCGAACAGGTACGACAGCGACAGCAGATCGTGGGTACCGGCCCGGCCGACCAGGATCAGGTCGTCCCAGTAGAAGTAGCCCCCGAACGCCACCACCGCCCGGACCACCAACTGCGCGGCGATCAGGGCCACCGCCGCCCAGCAGACCCAGGGCAGGGCGGTCATCCGACTCGGCATATGCCGCCGCTCCTCCCCATCGCTCCGCTCTGCATCGTCGCCGGCGGTCATGGGTCTTTCTTACCTGTCGGTATGGTGAGCCGGTGCGAGCACTCGTCACCGGAGCAGCCGGGTTCATCGGATCGACGCTGGTCGACCGCCTGCGGGCGGACGGGCACGCGGTGGTGGGGCTGGACAATTTCGCGACCGGGCGAGCCGTCAACCTCGAGCATCTGGCCGAGGACCCCGACTTCAGCTTCGTCGAGGCCGACATCGTCACCGCCGACCTCGACGATGTGCTGGCACGGTACCGCCCCGAGGCGATCTTCCACCTGGCCGCTCAGATCGACGTGCGCCACTCGGTGGCCGACCCGGCGTTCGACGCTTCGGTCAACGTCGTCGGGACGATCCGGCTCGCCGACGCGGCGCGCGGGGCGGGAGTGCGCAAGATCGTGCACACCTCCTCGGGCGGGTCGATCTACGGCACCCCGCCGCGCTATCCGACGAATGAGGACGATCCCACTGACCCGGCTTCGCCGTATGCCGCCGGGAAGGTGGCCGGTGAGATCTACCTCAACACGTTCCGTCATCTCTACGGGTTGCAGTGTTCCCACATCGCGCCGGCCAACGTCTACGGGCCCCGCCAAGATCCGCACGGTGAGGCCGGAGTGGTGGCGATCTTCGCCCAAGCACTGCTGAACGGCACCCCCACCAAGGTGTTCGGAGACGGGTCCAATACCCGCGACTACGTGTTCGTCGACGACGTGGTGGACGCGTTTGTCCGGGCGGGAGGCGCGGACGGTGACGGACAGCGGTTCAACGTCGGCACCGGAGTGGAAACCTCTGACCGGCAACTGCATTCGGCGGTGGCCACCGCGGTCGGCGGACCCGACGACCCCGAGTTCCACCCGCCCCGGCTGGGTGACCTGAAACGGTCCTGCCTGGACATCGAGCGGGCGCGTCGGGTGCTGGGCTGGGAGCCGCAGGTCACGCTGGCCGACGGGGTGGCGCGCACGGTGGCGTACTTCCGTCAGGCGAAGTCCGCCTGACGACTTGTGGCATACTTCCTTGGCGGAGGGGAGTATTCCTTCGTCGCAGTGTCGTCATCACGTCGCCCGTCTATCGGACGACCGGTGCTGTGGGCCGGTGTCCGGCGGAAGAGACCTCTGGCGCATCACTGACGCTGGAGGTAATCCATGGACGTGTTCTCGCTCGGCCGTGTCGGCCTGGACGCAGTGGGCACGGTGGCCTTTACCGTTCTGGAGGCCAGCCTGGACCTCGCCGCTATCCCGTTGCGCGAAGGCGCCAAAATCCTGGCCGGTGAGCCCTCCGACCTGACCGGCAACCGGCGCAGCTGGCGTGGTGCGGGACGGGCCTGGATCGAGGTCCGCGGGCTGGATCGGGACGGCGACCCTGATGTCGACGATATCGGCGCCGCGGTGCTCGACGCTTTGGCGGCCCAGCCGGGCGTCACCTCGGTACGGTTGAACCGCCCGCTGTCGCGGGTGGTCGTCGAGATCGACGACGCTGCTGCACTGGCCGACCTGTGTGCCGCGGTGGAAGGCGTCGAAAGAGGCGCCGAATTAAGCGCGACCGAGACCGCGGCGCTGCCGGGCGACGGCCTGCTGTTGGCCGCCAAGGGTGCGATGTTGGGGGCCAACGTCGTTGGGCTGGCGATCGCGACGGTGGGCAGCACGATGCGGTGGCCGGCCGCACCCAAGGTGTTCGATGCCGCGGCGTCGGTGGCCCGGTACCAGCCGCGGGTCCGGAGCCTGCTGGAAGGCCGGATCGGGCCCGCAAAAACCGACACGGTGCTCTCGTTGGCCTCGCTCGGGGCGCACGTCATCACGATGTCACCGACGATTCTGGCGGTGGACCTGATGGTTGAGGGACTCAAAGCCGCCGAATCCCGCGCCGGGGCGCTGGCGTGGAACCGCTACGAGCCGGAACTGGCCCGCTGGGTTTTCTCGCAAGCCGACCACCCCGAGGTGCATGCCACGACACGGCCGGTTCCGCGGCCCGACGGTGCGGTCGAACAACACCTGAAGCGGACGGCGCTGGCGCAGGTGGTCGGTGCCGCCGTGGTGGGGGCGTTCACCCGCAACCTGGAGATGACTTCGGGCGCGATCCTGGCAGCCTCGCCGAAAGCGGTGCGCACCAGCTGCGAGTCGTTCGCCGCGACGCTGGGCCAGGGACTGGCGGACCAGTACGGGGTGCTGCCGCTGCGGCCGGACAGCCTGCGTCGCCTGGACAAGGTCGGCGCAGTGGTCATCGACCCGCGAGTGCTGGTCGGCGAGCAGTCACGGGTGGTGCAGATCCGCGGCGGGAGTGAGCACGAGCTCCCGCTGGCCTGGAAGCAGGCGCAGAGACTGCTCGACAAGCCGGGGCTGCGGCCGGGCTGGCACCGGCTCCGCATGCCGGCACGCGGGTCGGAGCGCAAGGAAACGGTGGAAGCGCTGATTCTGCCCGCGCACCACGCGCTGGCGTCGGCGGTGGTGCTGCAAGGGCGTGCCTCCGGCGCGGAGCTGGTTACGGTGGACACCGAGATCCTGGGCGAGCTGCGTCCGGGTTTCGACGACATCCGTCCCGTCGAAGGCAGCGGTGACACTGACGACGTTGACGCGGCGCTGGCCAAGGCCGTGGCCGACCTGCAACAGGCTGGCCACACCGTCGCGGTCCTGTCGACCTCCGCAGCCCAGGCGCTGGCGTCGGCGGATCTGGCGCTGGGCGTGATGCCAGCGGGCGAGACCGCTGAAACCGTTGCCGCCGCGCCCCCGTTCTATGCCGACCTGATCCTGGCCGACCTGGCCGGCGCGTGGCAGATCCTGGCTGCGCTTCCGGCTGCCCGGGACGCCAGCGAACGCGGAGTCGCGATCTCGATCGGGGCCTCGACCATCGCCGGGCTGCTACTGGTCCGGGGTGTCCGGGCGACGATTCCCGGGGTCGGGGCGGGACGCAGCCGCGGGCCCGGGCCGGTGACCATCGGCGCTGGTGCCGGGATGCTCTCCGGGTATCTGCTCGCCCGCCGGGCGCTGCGTACTCGCGCGCCCAAGCCGGCGCCGGCCCACGAGTGGCACGCCATGTCGGTCGAGCAGGTGCGGGAGTTGTTGAGGTCCGACGAGCTGATGCCGCTGGCCGAGCGGGTGCCGGTCGAGGCGGTGTCGCAGGGCATGTTCTGGCCGTACTTCCATGCCGTGCGTGCCGAATTGTCGGACCCGATGACCCCGATCCTGGCGCTGTGCTCGGCGGCCACGGCCATGCTGGGTTCGCCGATCGACGCCGTCATGGTGGGCACGGTGCTCACCGGCAATGCGATGCTGGCGGCCTACCAGCGGCTGCGGGCCGAGAGCCGGCTGAACATCCTGCTGGCGCAGCAGGCCCCGCCGGCCCGTGTCGTGCTGACCGGTGCCGATGGCGCCCCGACCTTCCACGAGGTCGTCGCCGAACAACTGCTACCCGGCGACCTGATCGAGGTGCGCAGCAACGAGGTGGTTCCCGCCGACGCCCGCCTGATCGAGGTGTCCGACGTCGAGGTCGACGAGTCGTCGTTGACCGGCGAATCGCTGTCGGTCGGTAAACAGCTCGAACCGACTCCCGGCGCCGAAATGGCCGAGCGCAGCTCCATGCTCTACGCCGGTAGCACGGTGATCGCCGGGAAGGCACTGGCGATGGTGACCGCCGTCGGCGCCGACACCCAGACCCGCCGGGCCTCCGAACTGGCCTCCGGCGAGCTGCCCGAGGTCGGCCTGCAACATCACCTGTCCCAGCTGATGCACCGGACCTTCCCGTACAGCGCTGCCGGCGGCGCGGCGGTCGGCGCGCTCGGCCTGCTGCGCCAGGGCGGACTGCGGGTGGCACTCGGCAATGCGATCGCGGTCGCGATCGCCGCGGTCCCGGAGGGGATGCCGCTGATGGCGACCCTGGCCCAGCACG
>JBDTEP010000132.1:0-7175 GCA_039922455.1 Mycobacterium sp.
ACGTCGCTGTGCACCCACGGCGAGATCAACGCCGCCGTGCTTTACGCCTCGGTGTCGGTGGTGGGTACGCACGCTGTCGTGTGGACCACCTCGTGACCGCGCCGGCGACGATGCAGAGCGAAGCGATGAGGTGGGGGTACCTCCCGCTTGCGGGGGAGAGTGGCGCTCGATGACCGAGCCCCCCGACGATCCTGGCCCCACCGAGTGGTTCCCGCCGGCCAACGGGGTCGGGCCGTGGGAGGGCGACCCGCCGACCGACCCGCGCTACGACCCGGCACTGCTGCGCGACGGCGATTCCCGCAATGTTGTTGACGCCTATCGGTACTGGACCCGCGAGGCGATCATCGCCGACATAGACAGGCGCAGACATCCGCTCCATATCGCGATCGAGAACTTCGGGCACGACGCCAACATCGGCTCGGTGGTGCGCACTGCCAACGCATTCGCCGTACACACCGTGCATATCGTGGGGCGGCGGCGCTGGAACCGGCGCGGCGCCATGGTCACCGACCGCTACCAGCGCCTGCTGCACCACGAAACCACCGCTGATCTGCTGGATTTCGCCGCACAGGCCGGCCTGACCGTGGTCGCGGTGGACAACGTTGTCGGTGCGGCGCGGCTGGAGCAGACGGCGTTGCCGGCCGACTGCCTGCTGGTGTTCGGCTCCGAGGGGCCGGGTATCAGCGACGAGATGCGGGCCGGGGCCGATGTGTTGGTCTCCATCGCCCAGTTCGGCTCGACCCGCAGCATCAACGTCGGGGTGGCCGCCGGGATCGTGATGCACGCCTGGATCAGCCGGCACGGCGACCTCGAACACGCCTGGTAGGGGCGAGGTACTGGATGTATCAGAAAGGCTGGACGTGGCGCGAGATAATCCTCTGACCGCCCGACGCATCCGTTTCCACTTCGAAGAGGCACCGATCAGTCACTATTTCGCCGACGGCAACATGGTGCTCAGTCACTTCGTGGCCGAGCTGTCGGGAAGCTTTCCCGCCGGTGAGGAATCGTTCGTCCGCTCGGTGCGTCGGGTCACCGACCAGATCACCGACCCGGCACTCAAGCGCCGGGCCGCCGGGTTCATCGGCCAGGAGTCGACCCATGGTCAAGAACACCGCCGGCTCAACGCCAAGCTCATAGAGTGGGGCTACCCCATCGCCTGGCGTGACTCGAAATCGCTGCGGGACAAACAGTTGCAACGCGAGCGGCGGATGTCGACGCGGGTGCACTTGGCCATGACCGCCGGTGCCGAGCACTACACCGCGGTGCTGGCCGAGCGGATCCTGTCCAGCGCGGAGATCCAGGCCATTCCCGGGACACCGGAGGTATGGCACCTACTGAATTGGCATGCGCTGGAGGAACTGGAACACAAATCGGTGGCGTTCGACGTCTACCGCGCTGTCGGCGGCACCGAGCCCACCCGAATCGCGGTGATGGCGTTCCTGATCGCCACCACCGTTCCGGCCACCCTGCTGGCGATCGCCGTCTCGCTGGCCCGCGACCCGCTGGCCCGCCGCCATCCGGTGCGGCTGCTCCGGGAGGGCCGTGCGCTGCTGCGCGGCCCGTTCTTCAATGGTCTGCTGCGCGACCAACTCCGCTACCTCAAGCCCCGTTTTCACCCCGAGGACGTGGATACCGCAGCGCTGCTGGAACATTGGCAGCACAAGCTCTTCGGCGCCGGCGGCACATTGGTTGACCACCTGCGCTGACATGCCCGGTAGGGCAGGATCAACGGCTATGGATCTGCTATGGGCGAATCGGGCTGAGAGCGCCGAGGCCGCCGTCACCGCGAGACACCTCAAATCGCTCTGGCATATCCCGGGCACCCAGCTGGGGGTGGTGGCCTGGCCGCCGATCCGGCGTCCCCCGCACTGGCACTACTGGTGGCAGGCGCACCTGCTGGACTGCCTGGTCGACGCGCAACTGCGTGCCCCGCAACCCGAACGGGTGATACGGATCAAGCGGCAGATCCGCACCCACCGCCTGCGCAACGTGGGTCGCTGGGTCAACGGCTACTACGACGACATGGCGTGGCTGGCGCTGGCGATCCAGCGGGCCTGCCAGGTCATCGGGATCGACCGGCACCGCGCACTGAACACCTTGACCCGCGAGCTGACCGACTCGTGGATGCCGGAGGCCGGCGGCGGCATCCCATGGAGGAAGGAGCGCAAGGGCACCGAGCCCCCCTTCTTCAATGCCCCCGCCAACGGGCCGGCTGGGATCTTCCTGGCCCGCGAGCCCGACTGGCTGGAGCGCGCCCAGCAGATGGGCGACTGGATCGACGCCACCCTGATCGACCCGGAGACCCACCTGGTGTTTGACGGCATCAGGGCCGGCTCCATGGTGCGTGCCGAGTACACCTACTGCCAGGGCGTGGTGCTCGGGCTGGAGACCGAACTGGCGGCGCGCACCGGCGCGCAGCGGCATGCGGCCCGGGTGCACCGACTGGTCGCCGCGGTGACTAAGCAGATGGCTCCCGGCGGGGTGCTCAAGGGTGCCGGCGGCGGCGACGGCGGGCTGTTCGCCGGGATCACCGCCCGCTACCTGGCGCTGGTCGCCACCGACCTGCCCGGCGAGTCCGCCGCCGACACCCAGGCGCGCGACACCGCCGGCAAGTTGGTGCTGTCGTCGGCGAAATCGGCGTGGGACTACCGGCAATCGGTCAACGGGCTACCGCTGTTCGGCGCGTTCTGGGACCAGATCGCCGCCGTGCCCCGGGCCGAGGGCGCGGTGGCCACCTCTATCGCCGGTGCGGTGCGCGAGTCTGAGGTGCCCGAACGTGATCTGTCGGTGCAGCTGTCCGGGTGGATGCTGATGGAGGCCGCGAACGCGGTGGCAGCCACCCAATCAGCCCATTGACTCGGTGGTGACCAGGTGACTTACTCGGTGTTTTGTTTGGTGAGCGCAGAGTCATCGTCGGATGTCTGCACCGCGCGGTTCTGGCGGCGTGTCAGGAAAGCCTTGCCTGCTGAGTAGGTCACCGGCAGCAGCGAGACGAGCAGAATTCCGATGATGATCATTTCCAGGTGATCGGTGATACCGGGCACCTTGGTCCCCAGCAGATACCCCGTCAGGGTCATCCCTGCGCCCCAGAGAATGCCGCCGACGATGTCGAAGGCCAGGTAGACGGGGTACCGCATGTAGGACACTCCGGCAATCGCCGGGACGAAGGTCCGCGCGAACGGCACGAAGCGGGCCAGGATGATCGCCGCTGGGCCGTACTTTTCGAAGAAGGCATGTGAGTCGGTGACATAGTGCTTTTTGAAAAAGCGGGAATCCTCTTTCTTGAACAGCGCCGGCCCGATCCGTCGGCCGATGAAGTAGCCGGTCTGATCGCCCAGCACCGCCACGATCGCCACCGCCGGCGCCAGTACCCAGATATCGGGGTTGCCGGCGGCGGCCAGCAGACCACCGGTGACCAACAGCGACTCACCGGGCAACAGCGGAAACAGCAGACCCGTCTCGATGAAGACGATCACCAGGATGGCCGGCAGCACCGCGTGTTCGAACACTCCGCCCTGCCCGATCCAATACATCGGGTCCAAAATGTGGGGCATTGCGGCCACAGCCACCGTCGTGCTCATGAGGCCCCAACATACCGGTGTTGTGGGGAACTAACCGTTGGGGATACTGGACAGACACCGTCCGCACCCAGGAGGAGACAGTTCCATGCCCATCGCCACCCCCGAGGTCTATGCCGAAATGCTGGGCCGCGCCAAGGAGAACTCGTACGCGTTTCCGGCGATCAACTGCACGTCGTCGGAGACCATCAACGCGGCGATCAAGGGCTTCGCCGACGCCGGTAGTGACGGCATCATCCAGTTCTCCACCGGCGGCGCCGAGTTCGGCTCCGGGCTGGGCGTCAAGGACATGGTGGCCGGCTCGGTGGCGCTGGCCGAGTTCGCCCACGTGATCGCCGCCAAGTACCCGATCAACGTGGCCCTGCACACCGACCACTGCCCGAAGGACAAGCTGGACGGTTTCGTGCGTCCGCTGCTGGAGATCTCCCGGGAAAGGGTGAGCGCGGGCCGCAACCCGTTGTTCCAGTCGCACATGTGGGACGGCTCGGCCGTGCCGATCAAGGAGAACCTGGCCATTGCCCACGAACTGCTGGCCAAGGCGGTGGCCGCCAAGATCATCCTCGAGGTGGAGATCGGCGTCGTCGGCGGTGAAGAGGACGGTGTGGAAGCCGAGATCAACGAGAAGCTCTACACCAGCCCGGATGACTTCGAGAAGACCATCGACGCGCTGGGCGTCGGGGAGCACGGCCAGTACCTGCTGGCCGCGACCTTCGGCAACGTGCACGGCGTCTACAAGCCTGGCAACGTCAAGCTGCGCCCCGACATCCTGGCGCAGGGGCAGAAGGTGGCCGCGGCCAAGCTGGGCCTGGCCGCCGACGCCAAGCCGTTCGACTTCGTCTTCCACGGCGGCTCGGGCTCGCTGAAGTCCGAGATCGAGGAGGCGCTGCGCTACGGGGTGGTGAAGATGAACGTCGACACCGACACCCAGTACGCCTTCACCCGTCCGATCGCCGCGCACATGTTCGCCAACTACGATGGCGTGCTCAAGATTGACGGCGAGGTCGGCAACAAGAAGTTCTACGACCCGCGCAGCTACCTCAAGAAGGCCGAGGCCGCCATGACCGAGCGGGTCATCGAGGCTTGCAACGACCTGCACAGCGCCGGCAAGACCCTGGGCTGACCCCTGCCTGTGCCGGGCGGGTCCACTAACCGCCGTGGCTGATTCGGCGGTCCAGCTTCGCCTCTCCTCCGTCGAGCCTCGCTAACCGCCGTGCGACTGGCAGATCTTCCAGTGGTCGTCACGGAACTGCAGGTCGAAGCTGCGGGTTGAGCGGACCCGCGGCTCATACGCCATAAACGCGGTGACGTTGGCTTCGGCGTGCCCGTCGTTGACGACGACCTCGTCGATGCTGGCGACCACCGGATATTGTTTGGCCGCCGCGATCCGGCGGTAGGTCTCGTCCCACGTCTTCTGGTCGTAGTTGACGTAGCGGTCCCGGATATCGCCGCAGGTCAGGCTGCGCAACGAGGCCAGGTCGCCCTTCTGCATGGCGACGTCGAAGTTCTGGATTGTGTCGCGGACATGCTCTTCCTGCGAAGCGGCCTGCCTGGTGTCGCGGGTCAGCCACAACGTGCCCAGCACCGCGACCACGGCTAACGCCAGGATGATCAGGATCAGCGCCATCACCCAGCCCCAGCTGCGTGAGTCGGTGGCAGGCAGTCTGCCGCCGAAGCGTGCCGGAATCTGTTGCGGTATTGCCTTTCCCGTCTCGCCGCTCTGCCGAGCAATGAACTCGGTGGCCGCGTCGCCCACTGACGGCATGACTTCGGTGGACCCGGCGTCGAACCCGGGCGCGGTGAACCTGCGCTCCGGCGGTTCGGCGGGGTCGGATTCCTGGAGCGCGGTCTCGGTGGTGATCACCTCGGTGACCTGCTCGTCGGCGGCGGGTTGCTCGACGGGAGCGGCGTCGGTCGGCTCGCTACGGTCCGGGTCCGGTGCGTTCGGCATGAGTGGCTATGTCCTCCGGATGGTCGGATCGGCTGACGCTAGTGGGCAGCTTACTGACCGAAGCTGTCGGGTTCGGCGGGCGCGTGCCGGGTGCGAGGTCAGCATCCGGTGGGGCAGTCGCCGCCCTGCCCGGGCGGCTCCACCTGGACGGTGGCGTGCGTCAGCCCGCGGGTGGCGAGGATTGCGCGCGCGTCGCCGAGTACCCGGCCGGCATCGGTACTGGTGCGCAGGTGTGCGGTGGCCATATCCCGGCCTGGCACCAGCGTCCAGACATGCAGGTCGTGCACGTCGGTGACCCCGTCGACGGCGGCCAATGCCGCGCGCAGATCGTCAACGTCGATGTGGCTCGGTGATGCCTCTGACAAGATCCGCAACGCAGCACCGGCCAGCGCGAACGCCCGCGGCAGCACCCACAGTGCGACGAAGACGGCGACCACCACGTCGGCGTACGGCCAGTCGGTGGTCACGGTGACGACACCGGCGATCAGCACGCCCACGCTTCCGACGGTGTCGGCGACCACCTCCATGTAGGCGCCGCGCACCGCGAGGCTCTGTGTCGAGTGTGAGCGCAGCAGGAGGGCCACGCCGATATTGGTGATCAGTCCGGCAATCGCGACGACGATCATCGGTCCGCCGGGAACATCCGGCGCGGTGCCGATGCGCCGGATGGCCTCGGTGAGGATGAACGTCGCCACGCCGATCAGCAGTACCGCGTTGGCGACCGCGGTGAACACCTCGGCGCGGTGCCAGCCGTAGGTGCGCGACGGCGACGTGCTGCCGCGCCGGGCCAGCATCACCGCCGTAACCCCCATGAACAGGGCGGCCAGGTCGGTGAGCAGATGGCCGGCGTCGGCTAACAGGGCGATCGAACCGATCATCACCGCCGTGGTGAGCTCGACGGCGAACAGCACGGTCAGGATTACCGCTGCGAGGACCATCCGGGACAGCCGGGCGTCGGTGTGACTGTGATCGTGCCCGGCGCCCATGGCTAGCAAATATAGGTTGCCCGCCTGTGGTGCGGTTTTTTACGACTCAGAACCAGGCGCTCCAGAACTGCGTCAGCGACATCCCCCACGACACCAGCAGGCGCGGCACGTTGAACAGGTCGAAGAACCACAGGACCAGTCCGAAGAACTTGTGGTTCAGCGCCGGCCACGAGATCAGCAGCACCAGCAGTGCCAGCAGGCCCCACTGCTGGAACGGTTGTAGCGCCCGGCGGGTTTCCGGACTCAGGTGTGGTTCCAGTGCCCCGTAGCCGTCCAAGCCCGGCACTGGCAACAGATTCAGCACCACCGCGGTGACCTGCAGGAAACCCAGGAACGCCACACCGGACCAGAACACCGGATGCGCGGGGTCGTAGAACATTCGGGTGACACCCAGCAGCAGTACTGCCAGCACCACGTTGGCCGCCGGGCCCGCCAGGCTGACCAGAGTGCGCCGTCGCGGCGTCATGAACGACGTCTGGACGAACACCGCCCCGCCTGGCAGGCCGATACCGCCGAGTGCGATGAACAGCATCGGCAGCACCAGTGACAACCCCGGATGGGTGTAGCGCAGCGGGTTGAGGGTCAAGTAGCCGCGCATCTCCACGCCGCGATCGCCGAACCGCCAGGCGGTGTAGGCGTGGCCGAACTCGTGCAGGCACAGCG
>JBDTEP010000133.1:0-12321 GCA_039922455.1 Mycobacterium sp.
GTCCAATGTCGCGCTTGTAGCGCTGTCGTCCAGTGGCACCATCGGGACACCGCCGGCGCGTAGCTCATCGAGACTGTCGGCGGTCTTGACGACGATGACCTGGGTGTCGCAAACCTGGCTCTTCAGACGGGTGCCGGACTTGATCATTGCGCCCCTTCGGTATTGACGTGCAGTGCTTCGATTACTTCAGAGACGATCTCTCGGCGCAGCACTTTGCCGGTCGGCGTGGTCGGCAACTCCGGCCGGAAGACGACCCGATCCGGTGTGCGCGATCCGCGCAGGTGTTCTCGAACATACTCGCGGAGCGCGTCGGGGTCCGGCGATGTGCCGGGCTCCGGGACAACGCACGCGACGATGATCTGGCCCCATTCCGCGTCCGGTGCGCCGACGACGGCGACCTGGCGGACCAGGGGATGTTCGACCAGCACATCCTCGATCTCGGCGGGGGCGATGTTCTCGCCGCCCCGGATGATGGTGTCATCGGCGCGTCCGACGATGAACAGGTAGCCCTCGTCGTCCAGTACGGCGAGGTCCCGGGTTGCGAACCAGCCGCCGGCGTCGAGCACCGAACCGATGCCGGTGTAGGTGCCCGAGACCTGCTCACCCCGCACGTACAGCTCACCGGGTGCTCCGGCGGCAAGTGCCCTGCCGTCGTCGTCGCGGATGACGACGTCGATGCCGGGAACCGGACGGCCCACCGAACTTAACCGCCTGCGGACGGCTTCCTCGGTGGACCCGTATGCCGCCCGGTGATCGTCGGGGGTGAGCACCGCGACCGTCGAACTGGTCTCGGTCAGGCCGTAGGCGTTGACGAAACCGACCTCGGGCAGCAGGTCGAGCGCTCGGCGCACCAGCGGCAGGGCCACCTTGGAGCCGCCGTAGGCGAGGTTGCGCAGGGTGGGCAGCGGGGTCGGGTGGGCTTCCAGCTCCGAGACGATGCGCTCCAACATCGTCGGGACAACGGTCGCGGTGGTCACCGCCTCGGACTTGACCAACCGGATCCATTCAGCAGCGCTGAACCGGCGCAGGTACACCGACTTGCGTCCGGCGTAGAGGTTGCTGAGCGCCGCTCCGACGCCGGCGATGTGATAGGGCGGAACGCAGATCAGCGCGGCGTCCTCGGGATCGGCCGAGCCGAACTGCACTGTCCCCGTCACGTAGCTGGTCAGGTTGTTGTGAGACAGCTCAACGGCCTTGGGTCGTGAGGTGGTGCCCGAGGTGAACAAGATGACCGCCACGTCATCGGGGTCGGGCCATTGCACCGTGGGCGCGCTGGTGCGGGCCTGCGCGCGGAACGTCTCGGAATCCATCTGTGCGACACCGATATCGCCGACGATATCAAGGTATTCCTTGTCAACCACGACCAGCGGTTGCGGCAGTCGATCGATCAGCTCCCGCAGCGCCGGGCCGCTCAGCCGGTAGTTGAGCGGCGCGAAGGGCTGCCCGGACCGCGCCGCGGAGAACAGCAGCAGGGGCAGCATGTCGCCGCCGGTCCCGACGTAGGCCAAGCTGCGCGCACCGGACGTGTTGACCACCCCCGCGCCGGCGTCGGCGAGGGCGTTGAGTTCCGTGGTGGTGTAGCGGGCCGTTTCGGACACCACGGCGACGTGGTCGGGGCCGCCTGCCACGGCCATCTCCAGCAACAACGAAATGCTCACTGCTCGGCTCCCCGTAGTGCGATGCGAATGAGAATGACATTATCATTTCTCGGTAGGTTCGATACCGACGGCGGCCCGGTCGAGTGCCCGGGATGGGTACGCTGACGTGCGTCATGATCTGCGTGGTCGACCTCGATGGGGCACCTGACGCCGAACCCGGCGTCGGGCTCGTTGTCGTGACGGGCTCCAGGTTCGACACCGCGTACGCCAAACACTGGCTGGAATGCGCCAGCTTCACCCTCTCGGAGAACGACTCGGAAAATGACGACGCGGATCGTCGGGTGATCCGGGTCCCATCGGTGACCGACGCGCTCGCCGAAATCGATGCCAACTGCCGGCGCCGGCCGCACGCCGCGGCGATCTGCGATGACGTACTGCGCGCGGTGGACCCGGCCGCGCCCGCCCTGGCCGGGGTGATCACCGAGTCGCTGGCCTATTCGGTGCTGCAGGCCGGACCGGAGTTCGCCGGCTGGCTGACGCAGCGGGGACCGACCACCGTGCCGGACGCGGTTGACCCCGTCCTGATCGACCGGGACCGCGGCACCCTGCGGCTGCGGTTGAACCGGCCAGAGCGTCACAACGCGTTCAACAACGCGATGCGGGCGGGCCTGCTCGACGGGTTGGCCGTCGCCGCGGCGGATACCGCGATCAGCGAGGTGGTGCTCAGCGGGGCCGGCCGCTCGTTCTGCAGCGGCGGCGACCTCGCCGAGTTCGGCGGCTTCACCGATGTGCCCAGCGCCTACCTGGCCCGCACCCGCCACAGCCCCGCGCTGGCACTGGATGCGCTGACCACCCGGCTCGGCGCGCGCTGCCGCGCCGACATCCACGGCCAGGTGCTCGGCAGCGGCCTGGAGATGGCCGCCTACTGCGGCCGGGTGCGGGCGCACCCGGACACCGTGCTGGGCCTGCCCGAGCTGAGCCTCGGGCTGATCCCGGGTGCCGGCGGCACGGTCAGCGTCAGCCGCCGCATCGGACGGTGGCGCACCGGCTATCTGATCCTGTCCGGTCGCACGATCGATGCGCAGACCGCGCTGCGGTGGGGTCTGGTCGACGAGCTGTCGGCGTCGGTGGGAGCGGCCCCATGACGGACCCGGCGACCCGCTGGGGCGACTCCGGGCTGGCCTGGCTAACCGGTGAGCCCACGGGCCCGCCCGACTTCTCCCGGGCCGGTGTACTTCAGCGCGCCGGGCAGGTCGTCGATCACCTGAACGTCGCCACGGGTATCGGCGCCGACGCGGCGTCACTGCTGGCCGGCCGCGCCGCGCTGCTGGGCTGGACCCGCGGTGGCCGCCGCTCGGCCGGGGCGGCCTCTCGCCTGCTGGCCGCGGCCGACGGCTGGTGGGCGATCACGCTGTCGCGTCCCGACGACATCGATGCCGTCGGCGCCCTCGTCTCATCCGACCGCCCGGGAGAGCCGTGGGCGGCGCTGACCGGGTGGGCGGCGGACAAACCGGCGGCCGAGGTGGTGGCGCGGGCGCGACTGCTCGACCTCCCGGCGGCGGTGCTGGGGGAGGCCGCCGCGACGGGGCCGACGATCCGCCGGGTCGGCCGGCCCGGTCCGGCTCGCGGGCCGGCCGGTGCGCTCGTCGTCGACCTGACCTCACTGTGGGCCGGCCCGCTGTGTGGACGGCTACTGGCGCAGGCGGGTGCGACCGTCGTCAAGGTCGAAAGCCCGTCGCGCCCGGACGGCACCCGCGGCGGATCGAGGGAATTCTTCGACTGGGTCAATGGTGGAAAACTCTCGTGCACTGTTGATCTCGATTCTGACCGGGAATTTCTTGCCGCGTTGATCGGCGCCGCCGATGTGGTGCTGGAGGGCTCGCGTCCCGCCGCGCTGGCACGCCGGGGACTGGGGCCGTTCGACGTGGCGGCCCGGCCCGGGCGGGTGTGGCTGCAGATCACCGGGCACGGCGGCGACGGCGGCTTCGCCGGGTTCGGTGACGACGCCGCGGTGGCAGGCGGACTCGTCGGCTTCGATTATGAAGGCGGCTACGCCCTGCCGGTGTTCTGCGCCGACGCCATCGCCGACCCGCTGACCGGGATCGAGGCGGCCGCTGCGGTAGTCGATGCGCTGGCGCGCGGCGGCGGTGAGGTGATCACCTTCGCGCTTTCGGCCGTCGCGGCGCGCTACGCGGCGTTGCCCCGGCATCCGGCACCGGTGGGCGGGCCTGCGGTGTTGCCGCCCCGGCGCCCGCGAATTGAGGCCACTGGCCCGGCACTGGGGGCCGACAATGCGCGGGTCGGCGAACTGGCGGCGGCGGTGTCGCGGTGCTGATCCAGCGGGCCGTACTGCTGGACGGGGCGATGGTCGATATCAGGCTCGGCGACACGATCAGCGAGGTAGCGCCCCGGCTGACGGTGCGCCGCAGCGAAGACGTCCTCGACGTCGAGAACGCCACGGTGCTGCCCGGACTGCACGATCACCACGTGCATCTGCGGTCGGCGGCGGCAGCACTGGATTCGGTGTGCCTGGGGCCGCCGCAGGTGCGCACGGTCGACGAACTGATCGTCGCGTTGCGGTCCGCGACCGTCGACGGCGACGGATGGGTGCGTGGGTACGGTTACCATGAGTCGGTCGCCGGCGAGCTCGATGCCACAGTGCTGGACCGTTTTTCGCCCGATGTGCCGGTTCGGGTGGCGCACCGCAGTGGTGCGCTGTGGGTGGTCAACTCCGCGGGTCTGGCCCGCCTCGGGATGGCTGAGCACGCGCAAGGCCGGTTGCTGCGGGCGCACGGTGACGCGCCGCCCCGAACACTGCAGCGGGAGCCTGGGCTGACCCGGTTGAGTCAGGAACTGGCGGGTCGGGGGGTCACCGGGATCACCGACGCCACCCCGGGCTATGCCGACGCTGATATTGCTGCCTTCGCCGCGGCACGGCGCGGTGGCGAGTTGCTGCAACGGGCGCATTGCATGGCGCCCGCGGGGATTGCGGCGCCGCCAGAAGTCACACTCGGCCCGACGAAGATCATCCTCGACGATGCCCGACTGGACCTGGAATTGCTCACGGAAACCTTGTCCGACAACCACTCCCGCGACCACGGCGTGGCACTGCACTGCGTCACCGATGCCCAGCTCACGGTCGCGATCGCGGCCTGGCAGGCCGCGGGGCCGCACCCCGATGACCGCATTGAACACGCGGCGGTGGTGCCCGACGACCGGCTGGCCGACCTCGCCGCGCTCGGAATCGTCGTCGTCACCCAGCCGAACTTCGTCGCTGAACGCGGAGATGACTACCTAACCGAGATCGATGCCGATCGACGCCACGAACTGTGGCGGCTGGCGTCGTTGCAGCGCAACGGGATTCCGGTAGCGATCGGTACGGACGTGCCCTTCGGCGACGGTGATCCCTGGGCGGCCATGCGGGCCGCGGTGCACCGGACCACCCGCAGCGGAGCCGTCCTGGGGGTGGCCGAGCGGATATCGGCTCGCGCGGCGCTGCGGATGTTCACCGGCCGGCCCGATCGGCCTGCCACGCCGCGCGCGATCGCTCCTGGCGAACCCGGTGATCTATGCGTGCTGGCCGGTGGTCCCGCTGACGTCCTGGCCGCACTCGACGCCGAACTGGTCCGGGCGACGATCGTCGCCGGCGGCGTGGTGTATGCACACAGCAATGTTGTGTAGCCTGTCTATGTAGTTGGGTTGCTTGAGAAATTCGGAGGCACGGCGATGGCGCGTACAGACAGTGACAAGTGGGACCTGGCCACCAGTGTGGGGGCGACCGCCACGATGGTGGCCGCGCAGCGGGCCTTGGCCGCGACGGGGCCGGACAAATTGATCGACGACCCATTCGCGGCGCCGCTGGTGCGTGCGGTCGGCATCGACTTCTTCACCCGGCTGGTGGACGGGGAGGTTGCGTTCACCGAAGGCGACGACCTCGATCCGGTTCGGATGGGGCACGGCATGGGAGTGCGGACCCGGTTCTTCGACCAGCATTTTCTGGCGGCGACGCAGGGCGGTATCCGCCAAGCGGTCATCCTCGCCGCCGGGCTGGACGCCCGCGCCTACCGGTTGGCCTGGCCGGCGGGCACCGTGGTCTACGAGATCGACCTGCCGGACGTGATCGAGTTCAAGACCACCACCCTGCGCGACCTCGGCGCCGAGCCGACCGCGGAGCGTCGTACCGTGGCAGTCGACTTGCGCGACGATTGGCCGGCCGCGCTCAAGGCCGCCGGATTCGACCCGGATGCTCCCACCGTGTGGAGCGCCGAGGGCCTGCTGGTCTACCTGCCGCCCGAAGCCCAGGACGCCTTGTTCAACACCATCACCGCGCTCAGCGCACCGGGCAGCCGACTGGCCTGCGAGTTCATCCAGGACACCGGGGTCTTCGCCAGCCAGGAGTGGCGCGACCATCGGGAGAAGATGTCCGCGGTCGGGTTCGAGTTGGAAATCGGCGACCTGGTCTACCACGGTGAGCGCAATCACGTCATCGACTACCTGACCGCCGTGGGCTGGACGGTGTCGGGCCGGGAGGTTGGGGACCTGTACGCCGACAACGGCCTGGAGTACTCGGACGACGAGCTGGCCAAAGCGTTCAGCGGCATGACATATCTGAGCGCCGCACTGCCGAAGTGACTCCCAGCAGCATCCGGGTATGAACAACGTCACAGCCGTTGGTCCCGGCGACACCGTGGTGTCGCCGGGACCGGGCGGTGATGAGGTGCCCCCAGCAGGGCTCGAACCTGCGACCTGCGGATTAAAAGTCCGTAGCTCTACCAACTGAGCTATAGGGGCCGTGCCGGAACAGGATACTGCCTCCCCGATCGGGACCGCGTTTGAGGATTGGGCACGCGGTGTCCTAAGCTATCGAAGTTCCCAACGTGGTTACGTTGTGAGTCCCCGAAGAGATTCGGTTCTGGCCCCCTTCGTCTAGCGGCCTAGGACGCCGCCCTTTCAAGGCGGTAGCGCGGGTTCGAATCCCGTAGGGGGTACTCGCACCGCTGCGATGCGGAGCGAACAGCAAGGCCCTGTGGCGCAGTTGGTTAGCGCGCCGCCCTGTCACGGCGGAGGTCGCGGGTTCGAGTCCCGTCAGGGTCGCTTTATGCGGCGAGGCATACGTGCCTTCCGGCCAGGTAGCTCAGTTGGTACGAGCGTCCGCCTGAAAAGCGGAAGGTCGCCGGTTCGATCCCGGCCCTGGCCACCATAAACCCTCTGCCCGCAGGGGGTTTTCGTGTATCTGCGCCGCCGTTTTGGATGGCCGTCGCCAGGTCATCGGCCTGCTCCCACCGCGCGTGCACCCACCCGGTAACCCGAGGCTGGGCGTCAAAATCAGGCCCTTGAACCACCGCTTAAGTGTGAATTATCAAGCATAGAGACTTGACGGCTGCCTGCACGTGCAGCATGCTGTTTAATGCATGTGATCACAAGCATAAGGAGCAGGCGGTGGGCCCAAGGCGAAGAAAGATGCAACGCGACGAGTCTATGTCTGAAATTGCACGCATAGGGGAAGTGTTCGCTGAGCGGCGAATCACGCTGCGACTCACCCAACAAACCCTGGCCGACTTGGCGGGCGTGTCCCGCTCCAGCGTCCAGTCACTCGAGCGAGGGAGCGGTTCGATCAAGTTCGGCTCCGTCATTGAGATAGCCGATATTTTGGGCCTGCGCATCGACGTGAACGCGGCGATCCAATGACGAATCCGGACAGGACCGACTTACGGGACATCGGTGAAGCCGACGTCTATATCGGCGATGAGCTCGCCGCTCACCTTGTACGGCAACGCGGCGACGACGTTAGCTTCGACTATGTCGGCGGGGCACATCCGACAAATCGTCGGGTGCGCGACCGGTCCGTCTCGTGGTCGCTGTTGCGCTCCGGCGAATATCCGGTGACCACGACGGGTGGTGCCGTTCCTTCATACTTCGCGGGGCTTCTTCCGGAGGGGGTCCGGCTTGGAGTGGTGACATCATCGACGAAAACCTCTGCCGACGATCACCTCACGCTGCTTCTTGCGATCGGCGCCGACACGATTGGCAACGTCCGGGTGGTTCCGGCCGGAGTCGATCCGGTTCAACCGCTACCGCTTTTTGAACCCGGGTGCGACACGGACTTCCGTGCGGTCTTTGCGAAGTTGACCGGCTCCGTCGACGCCGACCCCGTCGGGCTGGCGGGCGTGCAACCCAAAGTCAGCGCCGGCATGCTGTCGATGCCCACGCAGACACGATCGGGGCCAGCCATCCTGAAGCTCACTCCAGTGCGTTTCCCGCTGCTTGCCGAAAATGAGCATTTCTTTATGACGATGGCCGCCGCGTGCGGTTTGAGGGTCGCCAAGACGTCGTTGCTTCACGATGATGATGGCCGAAGTGCCTTACTCGTAACCCGCTTCGACCGTGACGGGCAGGCACGCATCGCACAAGAAGACGCCTGCCAAGTCGCAGATGTCTATCCCGCCTCGAAGTACCGCATCAAAACCGAGACGGCGATCACCGACCTTGCCGAGGCATGCGCCCGCGGTGGTGGTTCCAGGGTGGCCGCCATCGCAGAGCTGCTCAAAGCCGTCATATTTTCCTGGCTCATCGGAAACGGTGATCTGCACGGTAAGAACCTGTCGATCTACAACCCGAACGGGATATGGCAACCGACTCCGGCCTACGACCTGCTCTGCACTCAGCCCTACGCAGACTGGAAGGACCCGATGGCGCTAAACCTCTTCGGACGTGCCAACAAGCTAACTCGCGCGAATTTCATCGATGCCGGCAATCGCCTCGGTATACGGCCACGTGCGACAGTCGCAATGATCGACGCTCTTGTCGACGCCGCAAGCGTCTGGCCAGAGCGATGTGATCAGATCGGTTTCGATGATCGCCAAACCCAGCTTCTTGTGCAGCTGCTCCGCAAAAGAAGTGACAGCCTGAAAGCTGACTAGCGCCGGAGACCGTCCTGGCCCGAATCCGTCGGCAGTTTCAACTCTGAAATAATCAGGGGCGCAGCGTCTCCGGGCAGATCTCGGACTGTGCCGCCTGAATCTGGACATCGGCGGCCTCGGGGCTGTAGAAGAAGGTGTTGGTCAGCTGACGCACTATGTCGCCCGGTGAGGTGCCGGCCCGGTACGTTCCGGTGTGGCCGTACATCCGCAGCTGGG
Organism: Mycobacterium sp.; assembly: GCA_039922455.1. GTDB lineage: Bacteria > Actinomycetota > Actinomycetes > Mycobacteriales > Mycobacteriaceae > Mycobacterium. Next base: position 8,735 of record JBDTEP010000133.1, read on the forward strand.
AGCAGATGTAGTGCCCCGACGTCACTTTGACCTGATCGGCGACCGGGATCGCCACCGGGGATGCGTTGACCTTGGCCAGATAGCTGGCGTCGTCGGCGTGGGCGGCGGGCGCGGCGGCCAATGCCGCGGCGGCAAGCAGTGCGGCAATCTTGGCGTTCACATGCATGGCCTCCATCGTGCCACCGCGCCCCGGCGCACGTGACACATCCGGTCAGGTGCAAATCCCCGCGCGCCGCCGCGCGCCTGGCTATCGTGCTGCCATGGCAGTCAAGGATTCCCGCGAAGTGGTCATCGAAGCGAGCCCGGAGGAGATCTTCGATGTCCTCGCCGATGTCGAGTCCATCCCGACCTGGTCGCCGCAGTACCAGAGTGCCGAGGTGCTCGACACCCACAACAACGGCCGGCCACGCCGGGTGCGGATCAGGATCAAGGCGGCCGGCATCACCGACGAGCAGGTGATCGAATACAGCTGGACCGCCGACAGCGTCGGCTGGACTCTGGTGTCGGCCGGTCAACTCAAGGCGCAGGACGCGAAGTACACCCTGACTCCGCAGGGCGACGTGACCAAGGTTCGCTTCGACATGGAGGTCGACCCGTCGATTCCGATCCCGGGGTTCCTGCTCAAGAACGCCCTCAAAGGCGGCATGAAGTCCGCTACTGATGGCCTGCGTACGCAGGTGCTCAAGGTTAAAAAGAGTCGCTGACTCGGTCGGCGAAACCTCGCCGGGCGGCGGGACCGGGGCTAGGCTCAAGGTAGTGGCTGTTCGAGCATCGCGGGAGATTGTGATTGACGCGCCGCCGGAGAAGATCCTCGACGCGCTCGCCAATGTGTCTGAATTGGCATCCTGGTCGCCGGTGCACAAGAGCATGGAAGTCCTCGACGAGTACGAGGATGGCCGTCCGCATCACGTCCGGGCCACCATCAAAGTTCTGGGGTTGGTGGACAGGGAGATTCTGGAATACCACTGGGGCCCGGACTGGATGGTCTGGGATGCCAAAGCGACAGCGCAGCAGCGCGCCCAGCATGTCGAGTACACGCTCACCCGGGAGGGCTCGGACAGCACCCGGGTGCGCTTTGACATCACCGTCGAACCGTCGGGGCCGATCCCGGCGTTTCTGGTCCGGCGCGCCAGCAATTTGGTGCTGCAGATTGCCACCGACCAACTCCGTAAGCAGGTCATGGGCGATGGAGCCACTACCGAGCCGTGACCGACCCGTCGCGCAGGATGTCCAGTCGCCGGATCGCCTCGTCGATGGTGTCGTCAGGCTTGACAAAGGTGAACCGCACCAAGTGATTCCAGGCCTCGGGGTTGGCCGCGTCGGCCGGGGGCACGCAGAATGCCGACAGTGGGATCGCCGCCACTCCGGCCCGATGGGGCAGTTCGGCGCAGAACGCAGTGCTGTCGTCGTAGCCCAGCGGACGCGGATCGGCACACAGGAAATAGGTGCCGAAACTGTCGTGCACCTCGAAACCGACCCGCCGCAGCCCGTCGGTCAACCGGTCCCGGCGGGCTTGCAGCGTCGCGCGCAGCGTCGCCACCCAGGGGTCCTCGGTGTTCAGGGCCAATGCCACCGCCGGCTGGAACGGCGCCCCGCCGACATAACTCAGGTACTGCTTGGCGGCCCGCACCCCGGCCAGTAGATCCGCCGGCCCGCAGGCCCAGCCGATCTTCCAGCCGGTGCAGTTGAACATCTTTGCCGCACTGGAGACGGTGACGGTGCGCTGAGCCATCCCCTCGAAGCCGGCCAGCGGCCGATGGGTCCGCCCGGCGAAGACCAGATGCTCGTAGACCTCGTCGGCGATGACCAGTAGGTCGGCCTCCACCGCGATGCGGGCTATCGCCGCCAACTCGGTCTCGGTGAACACCGTGCCGGTCGGGTTATGCGGTGAGTTGACGATCAGTGCCTGGGTCGCCGGGGTGATGGCGCGGCGCAGCGCGTCGGCGTCCACCGCGAAACCGCGGCCGTCGGGCACTAGCGGCACGCAGACCCGTCGCGCCCCCGCCATGGCGACCACCGGCGAATAGGAGTCGTAGAACGGCTCGATCAGCAGCACCTCGGAGCCCGGCTCGACCAGCCCGAGCACCGCGGCGGCGATGGCCTCGGTGGCCCCGACCGTCACCAGCACCTCGGTCTCCGGGTCGTAGTTGATCCCGAAGTGCCGGCTGCGCTGGCCGGCGATGGCTTCGCGCAGAGCGGTGCTGCCGGGGCCGGGCGGGTACTGGTTGATGCCGTCGGCGATGGCGGTTTGGGCAGCCTCCAGCATGGCCGGCGGCCCGTCCTCGTCGGGGAAACCCTGACCGAGGTTGACCGCGCCGATCCGTGCGGCCAGCGCCGACATCTCGGAGAAGATCGTGGTGGCATAGGGCTGGAGCCGTGAGACCATCCGCGCCGTCATGGGGTTCGAGCCTAAGGCGTGTCGAGCGTGAAGCCAGCTTCACGCTCGATCCCCGAGCGTGAACCCAACTTCACGCTCGACGGGGAGGTCGCTGGAGGGGGCCACGCATCGCCCAACCATCCGGTTGATAGGCCGCCCTGTTAGGGTGGAAGATACGGGACTACGCTCCCAACAGGCGCAATCGAAGAATCCGCATCGAAACCCAATCTGAAGAGGAACTCCAGTCATGTCCGATGAAGCCTTCATCTACGAGGCCATTCGCACCCCGCGCGGCAAGCAGCGCAACGGGGCGCTGAACGAGGTCAAGCCGGTCAGCCTGGCTGTCGGCCTGGTCAACGAACTGCGCATCCGCTACCCCGACCTGGATGTGAACCAGATCAGCGACGCCGTGTTCGGCGTGGTGTCGCCGGTCGGCGACCAGGGCGGCGACATCGCCCGCACCGCGATGCTGGCCGCCGGGATGCCCGAGACCACCGGCGGGGTGCAGCTCAACCGGTTCTGCGCCTCCGGCCTGGAGGCGGTCAACATCGCCGCCGCCAAGGTGAAGGCCGGCTTCGACGACCTGGTGCTGGCCGGCGGCGTGGAGTCGATGAGCCGGGTGCCGATGGGCTCCGACGGTGGGGCCTGGGCCGGCGACCCGGACACGAACTACGAGATCGGCTTCGTCCCGCAGGGCATCGGTGCCGACCTGATCGCCACCATCGAGGGCTTCTCCCGCGACGACGTCGACGCCTACGCACTGCGCAGCCAGCAGTTGGCCGCCGCGGCCTGGTCGGGTGGCTACTTCGCCAAGTCGGTGGTGCCGGTGAAGGATCGGAACGGCCTGGTGATCCTCGATCACGACGAGCACATGCGCCCCGACACCACCCTGGAGGGCCTGGGCAAGCTGCGGACCGCGTTCGACGGTATCGGCGCGATGGGCGGCTTCGACGACGTGGCGCTGCAGAAGTACCACGACGTCGAGAAGATCAACCACATCCACACCGGCGGAAACAGCTCCGGGATCGTCGACGGCGCCGCGCTGGTGCTGGTCGGTTCCGAGGCTGCGGGTAAGGCGCAGGGCCTGACCCCGCGGGCCCGCATCGTGGCCGCCGCCACCAGCGGCGCCGACCCGGTCATCATGCTCACCGGCCCGACCCCGGCCACCCGCCGGGTGCTGGAGCGGTCCGGCCTGACCATCGACGACATC
>JBDTEP010000134.1:0-13029 GCA_039922455.1 Mycobacterium sp.
TGCCGTGCGCGGCCGGCACCGACGGTGCGCTGGCGATGTCGATGGGCCATGTCATCCTCACCGAGTGCTATATCAAGCGGCAGGTGCCGTTCTTCACCGACTACGTGAGCCGCTTCACCGACCTGCCGTTTTTGATCAAGCTTGAGGACCGCAACGGCCGACTGGTACCGGGTAAGAATTTGACCGCCGCCGATCTCGGCCAGTCGGTGGAGAACGCGGCATTCAAGCCGGCCGTGCTCGATGAGGTCACCGACACCGTCGTCGTACCGAACGGCTCCTTGGGGTTCCGCTGGGGCGACGAGGGCATGGGCAAGTGGAATCTCGATCTCGGTGAAGTGCGGCCAGCATTGACCGTGCTGCACCCGACGACGCAGAACGAACACCGGCACGTCGCCTTGGTGTCGCTGCCCGGCTTCGATGCCGTCAGCGGCGCGGGCACCGTCGTCGAGCGCGGGGTGCCGGTCCGCCAGGTCGGTGAGCACCTGGTCTGCACGGTCTTCGACCTGATGCTGGCCAACTACTCGGTGGGCCGGTCCGGGCTGCCCGGTGAATGGCCCACCGGGTACGACGACGGCACGCAGGTCAACACCCCGGCCTGGCAGGAGCCGATCACCGGGGTATCGGCCACCCAGGCGATCCGGATTGCGCGCGAATTCGCCCGCAACGCAGAGGAATCCGGCGGCCGTTCGATGATCATCATGGGCAGCGGGATCTGCCAGTGGTTCCACGGTGACGCCACCTACCGGGCGGTGCTGGCGCTGCTGATGCTGACCGGCTCAATGGGGCGCAACGGCGGCGGCTGGGCGCACTACGTCGGCCAAGAGAAGGTGCGCCCGCTGACCGGATGGGCGACGATGGCCGCGGGCAACGACTGGTCGCGGCCACCGCGGCAGGTGCCGGGCACCTCGTACTGGTATGCGCACACCGACCAATGGCGCTACGACGCCTACGGGGCGGACAAGCTGACCACCCCGCTGGGACGCGGCCGGTTCGACGGCAAGCACACAATGGACATCCTGGCGTCGGCTACCGCGATGGGCTGGAGCCCGTTCTACCCGCAGTTCGACCGGTCCAGCCTCGACGTGGCCGACGACGCCGCCGCCGCCGGCCGCGACGCCGGGGAGTACGTCGCCGATCAACTCGCCTCCGGTGAGCTGAAGTTGTCGGTGACCGATCCGGATAATCCGGTGAACTGGCCGCGGGTGCTGACGGTGTGGCGGGCGAACCTGATCGGTGCGTCGGGCAAGGGCGGGGAGTACTTCCTCAAGCACCTGCTGGGCACCGACGCCAGCGTGATGGGCGAACCGCCGCCCGGCGGGGTGAAGCCGCAGGATGTGCGCTGGGACTGCGAGATTCCCGAAGGCAAGCTCGACATGCTGATGTCGATCGACTTCCGGATGACCTCGACCACGCTGATGTCCGACGTGGTGTTGCCGGCCGCGACCTGGTACGAGAAGGAAGACTTGTCGTCTACCGATATGCACCCGTTCGTGCACTCGTTTAGCGCGGCGATCGACCCGCCGTGGGAGACCCGCAGCGACTACGACGCGTTCGGCGCCATTGCCCGCACTTTCAGCGGGTTGGCCAAGAAACATCTGGGTGTCCGCAGCGATGTGGTGCTCACCGCGATGCAGCATGACACCGCCGACGCGATGGCCTACCCCGATGGCACCGAACGGGATTGGCTGCGCAGCGGTGAGACGCCGATTCCGGGCAAGACGATGCCCAAAGTGACTGTGGTGGAGCGCGATTACACCGCGATCCACGACAAGTGGCGGACGTTGGGCCCGCTGGTGGACACGCTCGGGATGACCACCAAGGGCTGCACGGTGTTCCCGCACGAAGAGGTCGAAAAACTGGCCGCCAAGTTCGGGGTGATGAACTCCGGTGCGGGAGAGGGTCGTCCGGCGATCACCACGGCGCTGCGGATGTGTGACGTGATCCTCAGCCTGTCCGGCACCACCAACGGCCGGATCGCGACGGAGGGCTTCCGCGAACTGGAGAAGCGCACCGGTCAGCGGCTAACACACCTCTCCGAGGGCAGCGAGGAGAAGCGCATCACCTACGCCGACACTCAGCTCGGGCCGGTGCCGGTGATAACCAGCCCGGAATGGTCCGGCAGCGAGACCGGCGGTCGTCGGTACGCCCCCTTCACCATCAACATCGAATGCCTCAAGCCATTTCACACCCTGACCGGCCGGATGCACTTCTACACCGCGCACGATTGGATTGAGGAACTCGGCGAGCACATGCCGGTGTACCGTCCGCCGCTGGACATGGTGCGGTTGTTCGATGCTCCCGAGTTGGGCGAGACCGGCGACGGCATCGGCATCACCGTGCGGTATCTGACTCCACACTCGAAGTGGTCGTTCCACTCCACCTACCAGGACAACCTCTACATGCTGTCGCTGTCCCGCGGCGGGCCGACCATGTGGATGAGCCCGGGGGACGCCGCGAAAATCAGTGTGAAAGACAATGATTGGATCGAGGCGGTGAACGTCAACGGGGTGTTCGTCGGTCGGGCGATCGTGAGCCAGCGGATGCCTGACGGGGTGGTGTTCGTCTACCACGTGCAGGAGCGCACCGTCGATACGCCGCGGGCCGAGACCAACAACAAGCGTGGCGGCACCCACAATTCGCTGACCCGCATCAGGGTCAAACCCAGCCACCTTGCCGGCGGCTACGGCCAGCACGCGTTCGCGTTCAACTACCTCGGCCCGACCGGCAACCAGCGTGACGAGGTGACGGTGGTGCGTCGTCGCAGTCAGGACGTGAGGTACTAAATGAAAGTCATGGCGCAGATGGCCATGGTGATGAACCTGGACAAATGTATCGGGTGCCACACCTGTTCGGTGACCTGCAAGCAGGCCTGGACCAACCGCGAGGGCACCGAGTACGTCTGGTTCAACAATGTCGAAACCCGGCCGGGCGGAGGGTATCCGCGCACCTACGAAGACCAGGACCGCTGGAAGGGCGGTTGGACGCTGGACAAGAAAGGCCGGCTGCGGCTGCTGGCCGGTGGCCGCGTGCACAAGCTGCTGAACATCTTCGCCAACCCCAACCTGCCCAGCTTGAAGGACTACTACGAGCCGTGGACCTACGACTACGAGAACCTCACCACCGCGCCGTTGGGAGACACCATCCCAGTCGCCCAACCGCGCAGTGCGATCACCGGCGATCCGATGAAGATCGAGTGGGGGCCCAACTGGGATGACAACCTCGCCGGGTCGCCGGAGAACCTGGTTAACGACCCGATCCTGCAGAAGATCAGCGACCAGGTCAAAAGCGAGCTTGAAGAAACCTTCATGTTCTACCTGCCGCGGATCTGCGAGCACTGTCTGAACCCGTCGTGTGTGGCGTCCTGCCCGACCGGGGCGATCTACAAACGTGAAGAAGACGGCATCGTGCTCGTCGACCAGGACCGCTGCCGCGGCTGGCGACTGTGCGTGTCGGGATGCCCGTACAAGAAGGTGTATTTCAATCACAAAACCGGCAAGGCCGAGAAGTGTCACTTCTGCTACCCGCGGATCGAGGTCGGCCTGCCTACCATCTGTTCGGAGACCTGCGTCGGGCGGCTGCGCTACATCGGGTTGATGCTCTACGACGCCGACCGGGTGCTGGAGGCGGCGGCGGTGGAGAAGGACACCGACCTGTATGAGGCGCAGCGCGGCGTATTCCTGGATCCGACCGACCCGGAGGTGATCGCGGGCGCGCGCGCTGAAGGTATCTCCGACACCTGGATCGAGGCTGCCCAGCGTTCGCCGATCTACGCGCTGATCAACACCTACAAGGTGGCCCTGCCGCTGCACCCGGAGTACCGGACCATGCCGATGGTCTGGTACGTCCCGCCGCTGTCGCCGGTCGTCGACGCCGTCAGCCGTGACGGGCACGACGGCGAAGAACTGGGCAACCTGTTCGGTGCGATCGACGCGCTGCGCATACCGATGTCCTACCTCGCCGAACTTTTCACCGCCGGCGACACGGGCATCATCGAGGACGTGCTGCGACGGCTGGCGGCGATGCGCTCCTACATGCGCGACATCAGCCTGGGCCGCGAGACCCAGCCGCACATCCCCGCCTCGGTCGGCATGACTGAGGAAGAGATGTACCAGATGTACCGCCTACTCGCGATCGCGAAATATGAAGAGCGTTACGTCATTCCGACTGCCTACAGCCAACAGGCGCACGACCTCGAACACATGGGATGTTCGATCACCGGCGGTCCCAACGGTCATGAGGACGACCCGTTCATCGCGGCCGAGGGCGAGGCGGAACCGTCGTTTCACCTGGTCGAAAACGGTGGACACGCGCAGCGGCCGCGGGGCCGGACCAACCTGCTCAACTGGGGCGGCGGCGATCAGGCGGTGCCCGAGATGTTCCCGGAGCACACGTGAAGCGGTTCATCCGTTCGCTGCGGCGCGAAGCCCGTGGGCCGGCGGACCGTGCGGTGTGGCAGGCTGCCTCGCTGTTGCTGGCCTACCCCGACGAGCAGTTGTGCCAGCGGCTCGACACCGTCGAAGCGCTGCTCGCCCATGTCGACGAGAAATCGGCAGATCTGTTGCGGCGCACCGTCGCCGCGCTGCGCGCAGCCGACCCGATGGCCGCTGCCGTCGACTACGTCGAAACCTTCGACATGCGGCGTCGCTCGACGATGTTTCTGACCTACTGGACCGGCGGCGACACCCGGAACCGGGGGATGCAGATGCTGGCCTTTGCCACCACCTACCGCGAGGCAGGCGCCGAGCCGCCACCGGGGGAGTCGCCCGACCATTTGCCGGTGGTGCTGGAGTTCGCCGCGACGGTCGATCCCGAGGCCGGCCATCGGCTACTGGTGGCGCACCGGGCGCCGATCGACGTCGTCCGCAAGGCGCTGAGCGACGCGGGATCGCCCTATGCGTACACCCTTGCCGCGGTGTGCGAGACACTGCCCGCGGCGACCGAGCAGGAGGTGCAAAACGTGAGTGAGCTGATGGCATCCGGCCCGCCCGTGGAAGCCGTTGGGCTGGAACCATACTCGACGACTGTTTCGCTTGGGATGCCGAAGGTGCAGACGCGATGACCGACGTCGTCGTCGTCAGCCCCGCGGAACTGTGGTGGGACATCGCGCCGTATTTCGTAATGGCCATCGCGGGGGTAGCCACCTGGTGGCGGTACCGCTACGACAAATTCGGCTGGACAACCCGCTCGTCGCAACTGTATGAGTCCAAGCTGCTGCGGATCGGCAGCCCGATGTTCCATTTCGGCAGCTTCGTGGTGATCGCCGGGCACATCATGGGACTGTTCGTCCCGGAGTCATGGACCCGCGCACTGGGGATGAGCGATCGCCTCTACCACCTGCAGGCGCTGATTCTCGGCCTTCCCGCCGGCATCGCCACCCTGGTTGGCGTCGGATTGCTGATCTACCGGCGCCGCACCGAGCGGTCGGTGTTCAAGGCCACCAGCGTCAACGACAAGCTGATGTATGCGGTGCTGGTATGCGCGCTGGTGGTCGGGATGAGTTGCACCCTGATGGGCACCACCGCCTACGGCGAGGCGCACGACTACCGGCAGACGGTCTCGGTCTGGTTCCGGTCGATCTGGACCCTGGATCCGCGCGGTGATCTGATGGTACAAGCGCCGATCTACTTCCAGGTGCATGTGATGATCGCGCTCTTCTTGTTCGCGCTCTGGCCGTTCACCCGCCTGGTGCACGCGTTCAGCGCGCCGATCGGATACCTGTTTCGGCCCTACATCGTCTACCGCAGCCGGGACTTCGCGACGAAGGGCCAACCGATGGGTTCCCGACCGCAACGGCGGGGCTGGTGAGGTCTCTGGCGGCGCTGCTCGGCGCGCTGGTCACCGTCGGACTCGCTGGGCCGGCGCAGGCCGATCCGTCCGACACCGACACCGACACCGCCTTCCTGTCGGCCCTGCAGGCGGCCGGCATCAGCTATAACCGCGGGGATCAGGCCGTCGTCACCGCGAAATTGGTCTGTCGATTCATTGCGGAAGGTAAGCCGAGCCCGCAGGTGCTCGAGGGCCTCAAGGAACGCAATCCCGGTCTGACCACCGAGCACGGGACCACGTTCGTGGGGATCGCGGCACGGTCGTACTGCCCGGAGCAGCTGGTACAGAACGGCCCTAGCGACACCCCTTAGCTGATCGGCATAAAGTTAGCGACGTGGCCCTGCCTGACGATGTCTACAGCCGGCTGCTCGCGTTCCGGACTCGGCTGCGGCGCTTCGAGCGGTGGAGCGCTGACCAGGCACAGGCCGCCGGCCTGACCCCCGCGCAGCACCAATTGTTGCTGGCGGTCCGCGGCCACGCCGACTCACGGGGGCCGACCGTCGGGAACATCGCGGAATACCTGTTGTTGCGCCACCACAGTGCCGGGGAGTTGATCCAGCGTGCCGAAGCGGCCGGCCTGGTCACCCGCATCCGCGACGACGAGGACCAGCGGGTGATCCGGCTGCGGCTCACCGACACGGCGGCGCAGTGCCTGCAAGCGCTGACCGAACTGCACCTTCAAGAGCTGGAAAGGTTCACCGCCGAGTCCCTCCTGGGGCTGTGACGTGCCTATCACGTTTTCGCGATTGACGGGTTGCGCTGGCAGAATCGCCCGGTGAACTTTCGTAACGTCGCCATCGTCGCGCACGTAGACCACGGCAAGACCACTCTCGTCGATGCCATGCTGCGGCAATCGGGCGCGTTGCACGTACGCGGCGACGACGCAAAAGAACGAATTATGGACAGCGGTGACCTGGAGCGGGAAAAGGGCATCACGATCCTGGCCAAGAACACGGCCGTGCATCGCCACCACGCCGATGGAACCCTCACCATCATCAACGTCATCGACACTCCCGGCCACGCCGATTTCGGTGGTGAGGTGGAGCGTGGTCTGTCGATGGTCGACGGGGTGCTGCTGCTGGTCGACGCGTCCGAAGGGCCGTTACCCCAGACCAGGTTCGTGCTGCGCAAGGCCCTGGCCGCGCATCTGCCGGTGATCCTGGTGGTCAACAAGACCGACCGGCCCGACGCCCGTATCGCCGAGGTGGTCAACGCCAGCCACGACCTGCTACTCGATGTGGCCAGCGACCTCGACGACGAGGCGCAGGCCGCCGCCGAACACGCGCTGGGGTTGCCGACGCTGTACGCGTCCGGGCGTGCCGGGGTGGCCAGCACTACCGCGCCCGACGACGGCCAGATCCCCGACGGAGAGAACCTTGACCGGCTGTTCGACGTGCTGATGGAGCACGTGCCGCCGCCGTCGGGTGACGCGGAAGCCCCGCTGCAGGCACTGGTCACCAACTTGGACGCCTCGCCGTTCCTGGGCCGGTTGGCGCTGATCCGCATCTACAACGGCCGCATCCGCAAGGGCCACCAGGTGGCCTGGTTGCGGGAGGTCGACGGTGAACCGGTGAATACCACCGTCAAGATCACCGAATTGCTGGCCACCGAAGGGGTGGAACGCACCCCGACCGAAGAGGCGCAGGCCGGTGACATCGTCGCGGTCGCTGGTATCGGCGAGATCATGATCGGCGACACCCTCGCCGACCTGGCCGCCCCGATCGCACTGCCCCGGATCACCGTCGACGAGCCGGCGATCTCGGTGACCATCGGCACCAACAGCTCGCCACTGGCGGGGAAGGTCTCCGGGCACAAGCTGACCGCGCGCATGGTCCGCAACCGGCTCGACGCCGAACTGGTCGGCAATGTCTCGATCCGGGTGGTCGACATCGGCCGGCCCGACGCCTGGGAGGTCCAGGGCCGTGGTGAGCTGGCGCTGGCCATCCTCGTCGAGCAGATGCGCCGGGAGGGCTTCGAACTGACCGTCGGGAAGCCGCAGGTGGTTACCAAGAAGGTCGACGGCAAGGTGCACGAGCCGTTCGAGCATCTGACCGTGGACTGCCCTGAGGAGTACGTCGGCGTCGTCACCCAACTGGCCGCTGCCCGCAAGGGCCGGATGACCGAGATGGCCAACCACACCACCGGGTGGGTGCGGATGGAGTTCATCATCCCCAGCCGCGGCCTGATCGGCTGGCGCACGGACTTCCTCACCGAGACCCGCGGCACCGGTATCGCCAACGCTGTCTTCGATGGCTACCAGCCGTGGGCCGGCGAAATCCGCGCCCGGCACACCGGCTCGCTGGTGAGTGACCGGACCGGCTCGGTGACGCCATTCGCGCTGACCCAATTGTCGGACCGCGGCCAGTTCTTCGTCGAGCCCGGACAGGACACCTACCAGGGCATGGTGGTCGGGATCAATCCCCGGGCCGAGGACCTCGACATAAATATCACCAAAGAGAAGAAGCTGACCAACATGCGGTCGTCGACCGCGGACGTGTTCGAGACGTTGGCCCGGGCGATCGACCTGGATCTAGAGCAGGCCATGGAATTCTGCGCCGTCGACGAGTGCGTCGAGGTCACCCCCGAGGTGGTGCGGGTGCGCAAGGTCGAGTTGGACTCGACGTTGCGGGCGCGCAGCCGCTCCCGGGCCAAGAACCAATAGATTTGGGTCGCCCGGATACCCTGGTGGTCGTGCCGAAACCAGTGCGCCGTGCCCATCTGACGGCGGGAGCACTGATTTCGGCGATGCTGCTGACGTTGACGCAGGCCATGTCGGCATGCACGGTCAACCCGCCACCGGCGCCGCAGAGCACCGAAACGCCGAAAAGCACCGTGCCCCCACCGCCGCGGATCAGCCAGATCATCATGGGCATCGACTCGATCGGCGCCGGCTTCAACCCGCACCTGCGCTCAGATCTGTCGGCGGTCACCGCGGCAATCAGCGCGCTGGTGTTGCCGAGTGCGTTCCGGCCGATCCCGGACTCCAACACGTCGACCGGTTCGCGGTGGGAGATGGACCCGACCCTGTTGGTGTCGGCGAAGGTGACCAGCGATGCGCCGTTCACCGTGACCTACCGGATCCGGCCCGAGGCGTCCTGGACCGACAACGCGCCGATCGCCGCCGACGACTTCTGGTACCTGTGGCAGCAGATGGTCAGCCAGCCGGGAGTTGTCGACCCGGCGGGCTACGACCTGATCACCGGCGTGCACTCGGTCGAAGGCGGCAAGCAGGTGGTGGTCAGTTTCGCCCGGCCGTATCCGGCCTGGCGGGAGCTGTTCAACAACATCGTGCCGGCGCACATCGTCAAGGACGTGCCCGGCGGATTCCCGGCCGGGCTGGCCAGGGCACTCCCGGTCACCGGCGGGCAGTTCCGGGTGGAGAACATCGACCCGCAGCGCGACGCGATCCTGCTCGCCCGAAACGACCGCTACTGGGGCCCGCCGGCCAAGCCGGATCTGATTCTGTTCCGCCGGGCCGGCTCAGCGGCCGCCCTGGCCGATTCGATCCGCAACGGCGACACCCAGGTGGCCCAGGTGCACGGCGGCTCGGCGGCGTTCGCTCAACTGTCGGTGATCCCAGGAGTGCAGACGTCCCGGGTGATCACGCCGCGGGTGATGCAGTTGACGCTGCGGGCCGCCGAACCCACGCTGACCGACGCGCGGGTCCGGCGGGCGATCCTGGGCCTGCTCGACGTCGGCCTGCTGGCCACGGTGGGCGCCGGCAGCGACAACACCTTCACCCTGGATCAGGCCCAGATTCGCACCCCCAGCGACCCCAGCTACGTGCCGACCGCGCCGCCGGCCATGTCCGACGCGGCGGCGCTGGCGCTGCTGCAGGCGGCCGGCTACCGGATCGAGAAGGATGCTCCGCCGTCCGCACTGGTCCCACCCGCGGGTGCCCCGCCCGCCCTGCCGCATCCGCCGGAGGTCACCCGCGGACGGATCAGCAAGGACGGCGAGCAGCTGGCGCTGGTCATCGGGGTGGCGGCTAACGATCCGACCTCGCTGGCCGTGGCCAACACCGCGGCCGACCAGCTGCGCAACGTGGGGATCGCTGCCACCGTGCTGGCGCTGGACCCGGTGAAGCTCTACCGGGACGCCTTGGTCAATCACCAGGTCGACGCCATCGTCGGCTGGCAGCAGGCCGGCGGCGATCTGGCGACCCTGTTGGCGTCGCGCTACGGCTGTATCGCGCTGGAGGCCACCGCCGTGTCGGCGTCGGACGGCACGGCCACGTCGCCGGCCCCGGCTTCCCCGTCGCCGGCGGGGGGGTCCGCCACGACTGGGCCCACCACGGCGTCGAAAGTGCCGTCGCACGGGGCCGGCCCCGGGGCGCTTATGCAGGCTCCGTCGAACATCACCGGCGTCTGCGACCACGGCATCCAAGCCGAAATCGACGCGGCACTCGACGGCGGCAAGACCATCGGTGAGGTGATCGCGGCCGTCGAGCCCCGGCTGTGGAACATGGCGACCGTGCTGCCGATTCTGCAGGACACCACGATCGTGGCGGTCGGTCCCAGCGTGACCAATGTCAGCCTGTCCGGGGCGGTACCGGTGGGTATCGTCGGCGATGCGGGCAGGTGGGTGAAGCGTCCGTAGCGGGCGAACCGGCCGGGGACTGGTGGTGGTCTGCGTCAGCCGAAGGCCGACGGAATCGCGCCTTGCGCACAGATAATCCTTGGGTATTATTAAGCAGCTCAAGTGGGATATGTGGGGAGGGGACGGTTCATGGAGCACCTCGCTCAGCGCTGCGCCACCGTGGCGGCTGCAGCTGTCACCGTAGGTGGGCTGATCGCGGCACTGACCCCGATGACACAGTCCCCGCCCGACCTACAGATTCGTGACTTCGACCTGGCTGCGGTCCGTAACGTCGACACAGGCCCGGCGGTCGAGATGGTCGAGAACCACGTCCGCGCGGATCTGGCCGGCGCCGGCGACCCCGAGACGCAGCAGATCAGCCTGGGGGACCTGCTGTTGGGCCGCGGTCTCGGCAGCTTGGACGGCGTCACCGATCCGTCATCGAATTCCAGCGACCTGATGATCGATGAGCAAGCGCTGGCCACTCTGCTCGGCGGCGGCTTCGACCCGCAGGCCCTGCAGGACGCCGGGCTGAGCATCGAACCCCTCGAGTGGGGTGCGGTCGGCGGCGTCGCCCCGTCGGTCGGCGCGTTCGGCGGCACCGACCAGGCTGCCAGCAGCGCGGCCGCCAGCGTCGTCACCGGTATCGCCATGCTCGCGCAGGGCTTCCCGGCGATGCAGCAGGCGCTCGGCGCCGCCGTCACGGCAGTCGAACAAGAGTTCAACAGTTCCCTCGTAGCGGCCCAGGAGGCGGCCGCAGAGCGGCTATTCGGCGACAACCCCGAGGTCAACGACGTTGTGAACTGGATCTACAGCGTCAACAACACCCTGCTAGCGCAGAACGAGAGTGCGTTCAACAGCCTGTTCGGCGTCACCTTTGACACCCAAGGCAGCCTGCTCGGGCACCTCGACCCGGGCCTCGCCGAGGCCGGCTGGAGCACCCTGCTGGGGTTCAGCCCGGACGACTTCAACGAGATCGTCAACGCCCTGCAGGCCGACAACATCTCGCTGCTGGGCAGTATCGACTGGGCCTCGCTGTTCTCCGGCCTGTTCTGATCGGTGCGTAGGCCCGCGGCGGTAGGGTTCGGGCCGTGTCGGATCAGATTCCACGGCTGTTGTTCGTGCATGCTCATCCCGACGACGAGACGCTGACCACCGGGGCCACGATTGCCCACTACGCCGCCCGCGGCGCCGACGTACACGTCGTGACCTGCACACTGGGCGAAGAGGGCGAGGTCATCGGAGACCGGTGGGCGCACCTGGCGGTGGATCAGGCCGACCAGCTCGGTGGCTATCGGATCGGCGAGCTCGCCGCGGCATTGCGGGCACTGGGGGCCGGTGCCCCGCAGTTCCTCGGAGGGGCCGGACGGTGGCGCGATTCGGGTATGGCCGGCACCCCGGCGCGGCGACAGCGACGGTTCGTCGACGCTGATGATGCCGAGACCCTCGGGGCACTGGCGACTGTTATTCGAGCGCTGCGGCCCCACGTGGTCGTCGGCTACGACCCGCACGGGGGCTACGGCCATCCCGACCATGTGCATGTCCATCACGTCACCACCGCCGCGGTGGCGGCGGCAGCGGACCCCACCGCCGACTCCGGCCGGCCCTGGGCCACGCCGAAGCTCTACTGGACGGTGTCGGCGACCAGTGCGTGGCGGGCCGCCCGGCGGCAGCTGCGGGACGCGGATCGGTTGCCGCACTGGACCCTGCCGGCTGACTTGCCGGGCGGCGAGGACACGGTCTGGGGTTTTCCCGACGAACGGATCGACGCGGTCATCGAGGCCGCCGGCTCGCGCTCGGCCAAGGTGGCGGCCATGGCTGCGCATGCCACCCAGGTCACTGTCGGTCCCACCGGCCGGGCGTTTGCGCTGTCCAACAATGTGGCCCAACCGATCCTGGACAGTGAGCACTACGTGCTGGCCGCCGGTCGCGCCGGTCCGCGCGATGCCCGGGGCTGGGAAACCGACCTTCTGGCCGGACTTGATCTGCGTGCCGCTGGGCACGAGGTACGCTCCCGATGAGCCAATCCGCGACGTAGAGGCAAGGACGCAGGCATGGATCCCGATCTGGACCCGAACTTGGAGCACTGGCAGTGGTGGCTGGACAGCTACCAGTGGATGGTCGGCTCGATGGTCAGCCAACTGGACAGCATCCCCACCTGACCCCTATTGGGCCGCTCACCGAAGTCGTGATGAATACCGAGGTACCGGGTCGTGTCGTCAATTACCCGGTACTGATCCTGCTGGCCGTCGACGGCGTACTCTGCGCCGTCTGCGCGGCCCTGCTGTTACCCGCCTATATCGGCGCCGTCCCTTTTCCGCTCAGCGCACTGGTCGGGGGCTTGGTCAATGCCGGTCTGGTGTGGGTCGCCCTGCGCTGCACGTCATCGCTGCGGTTGGCGGCGCTGCCACTATGGACTTGGCTGCTGACGATCGTCGTGATGACCTTCGGGGGGCCCGGCGGCGACCTGATATTCGCGTACCACGGAGTGATGGCATACGGCGTGCTGCTCCTGATCGTGTTGGGCAGCGCACCGCCGGCGTGGCTGCTGTGGCGGAGTCACCAGGCGCTGGCCGCCGGCCGGCCGGCCGACGAATCCTGACGACCGGTCGGGCCCGACCGGCG
>JBDTEP010000135.1:0-7665 GCA_039922455.1 Mycobacterium sp.
AGTTCTGCCCGATCATCTGCCAGCCGCTGCCGGTCCCGCAGCTGAACTTCGCGGACTCGCTGGCGCAGGGCGCTGCCAACCTGGAGGGCGCGATCCGCCCGCAGCTGGAGGCCGGCGACAGCGTCACAGTGTTCGGCTTCTCGCAGAGCGCCGTCGTCTCCACCCTGGCGATGCACAGCCTGATTGCCGACGTGCCGGGCGGTGCCTACGACCCGACCAACCTGCACTTCGTGCTGATCGGTGACCCCAATAACCCGATCGGCGGAATGCTGACCCGCCTGCACTTCCCGGACGGCTTCGACGGGGCCACCCAGCACATTCCGTTCCTGAACATCCCGGTGGGCATCGACCCGACCCCGACCGCGCCGTTCGCAACCGACATCTACAGCACCGAATACGACGGCTGGGCCGCCTTCCCGCAGGACCCCACCAACCTGCTGGCCGTCATCAACGCGCTGATGGGGATCGGGGCGGTGCACAATGCTTACTTCCAGGACAACCTCGCCAACGCCATCGACCTCGGCTCGATCGGCAACGCCAACTTCTACATGCTGCCCGAGCAGCTGCCGATCCTTGGGCCGATCTACGGGCTCGGGGACTTCGGCAAGGTGCTCGGTGACGCCCTGGCGCCGGGGCTGAAACTGGGCATCGACTGGTCCTACGGCAACCCCGGTGCCCCGGACGCCGGGATCGCGGTGAACGGTGTCGACCCGATCGGCGCGGCCGGCGCCTGGGCGGTCACCGCCACCGGCCACCTGTCGGAGGACACCGGTGTTGCCGGCTTCCTGCTGCGGATGGACCCGCTGCAGATGCTGGCCGGCATGCAGTACGCCGGCGTGCAGAGCTTCGTCAACCCGATCAACGACATTCTCGGCTTCGCCGGGCAGGCCCCGCTGTCGGCCTCGTTCGTCGACTCGTTGCTGGGCGGCTACAACTTCACGATCGGGCTGGACCAGATGCTGCTCACCGGATGGCACGACCTGGCCACCGAGTGGAACGTTCTCGATGTGCTGGGGCCGGACGCCATCTTCAACGGGGCGCCGCTGATCTCCGCCCAGCCGCTGCTGGACCTGCTCGGGGTGGGCTTTAGCATCGTCAACTACCTCGACGCCTGACCCGATGCCTCGCCGGCGTCCGCTGGGGGCAGCACTGCTCGCGGCGGCGTCGGTGCTGGCGGCCGCCTCCGGGCTGGGCGCGGCGAGCTTCGGCCCGCAATACCGCCCGGACGTCGCGCTGCTGGCCGGCGATGGCTGGATCATGGGGCCGACCAGCATTCCCGACCCCACGGTCGGCGGCTATCTGGACGCGGTGCAAGACCGGTTCCTGCAGCCCGCATCGCCGTGGTTCCCCGGCCAGCCGACGTTTCCCGGCTACCACTTCGAGGGTCTGGTCACCCCCGAACAGTTCTGCCCGCTGGTGTGCCTGCCCCCGCCGAACCCCTACCTGACCTTCGCCGAGTCGGTGGCCCGCGGTGTCGACATCGCGCACAACGCGATGGCGGCGCAACTGCAAGCCGGCGACAACGTCACGGTGTTCGGCTATTCGCAGAGCGCCACCATCTCCACCCAGGAGATGGTCAACCTGCTCGCCAACCCGCCCGGCGGCGGATATGACCCGGCCAACCTGCACTTCGTGTTGATCGGCGACCCCAACAACCCGCTCGGCGGAATCCTGGCCCGCTTCCCGGCGCAGCCGCTACTGAGCGACGAGCCGGTGCACCTGCCGTTCCTGGGCATCCCACTGAGCATCGGGCCGACCCCGACCAGCGGATTCGCCACCGACATCTACACCGGCGAGTACGACGGCTTGGCCAACTTTCCGCAGGACCCGGGCAACCTGCTGGCCATGGTCAACGCACTGATCGGGACGGCGACGGTGCATTTCTCCTACCTGGAGTTCGACAACCTTGCCGACACCATCGATCTCGGCACGATCGGTGACACCGACTTCTACCTGATCCCCCAGCAACTGCCGATCCTGTGGCCGATCTACCAACTCGGCGACTTCGGCAAGGTGCTCGGCGACGCCCTGGCGCCGGGACTGAAACTGGGCATCGACTGGGGGTACGGCAACCCCGGTGACCCGTTCGTCGGCGTCAACGGCACCGATGCCGTCGGGCCCTGGGCGGTCACCGCGAGCGGCCAACTCGCCGAGGGCTCCGGGGTCGCCGGGTTCCTGCTGCGGATTGACCCGCTGCAGATGCTGGCCGGCCTCCAGTACGCCGGGGTGCGCGGCTTCGTCGACCCGGTCAATGACCTGCTGGGGTTCGCCGGGCACGATCCGCTGCCGGATTCGCTAGTCGAGGCGCTGCTGACCGGCTACCGCTTCACCAATGAGGTGGACGCCTATCTGCTGGGCGCGTGGCAGGAGCTGGCGGTGTCCCTGGATGTCGTCGACTGGCTCGGCCCGGACGCCGTGTTCAACGGGGAACCACTGCTCTCGATGGGGCCGCTGCTGGACATGGGCGCGGTGGTCTTTGAGATCCTCAATTTCCTGGGCGCATGACCCGTAGGGTCGCAGGCGTGGATGTCCGCGTCGTCGACCACCCCCTGGCCGCGGCGCGGCTGACCACGCTGCGTGACGAGCGCAGCGACAACGCGGCATTCCGTTCGGCGCTGCGCGATCTGACCTGGATGCTGGTCTACGAGGCCACCCGCGATGCGCCCCGCCAGGAGATTGCCGTGCGCACCCCGCTGGCCGGCACCGTCGGGGCGCGGCTGGCCAGGCCACCGCTGCTGGTGCCGGTGCTGCGCGCCGGGCTGGGCATGGTCGACGCCGCTCACGCGCTGATCCCGGAAGCCCAGGTCGGGTTCGTCGGCGTGGCGCGCGACGAGGCCACCCACCTTCCGGTGCCGTATCTGGCGTCGCTGCCGGCGGACCTGAGCACCAGGCCGGTGATGGTTCTCGACCCGATGCTGGCCACCGGCGGCTCGCTGGTGCACACCGTCGGACTACTGGGTGACCGAGGCGCAACCGATATCACCGTGCTGTGCGTGGTGGCTGCACCGGATGGCGTTGCCGCACTGGTGAATACCGATCGAACCGCGCGGCTGTTCACCGCGGCTGTCGACGAGCGGCTCAACGACGACGCCTTCATCGTGCCGGGGCTCGGCGACGCCGGCGACCGGCAGTTCGGGCCGCGCTGAGCGGTTATCGTCGTCGGGGCGCTACCCGCCGCCGGGCCTGCCTGCGGTTGCCACACGTGGAATCCCATGTGTCACAGCGGTAACCACCGTTCGGTCCGGTGACGCTTGCGGCGGATGGGGCGCTACCAGGCGCGTACCGCGTCGGCGAGCACCGCGCACAGTCGCGTCGCCGCCGCGCGATCGGCTGCCAGGTCATCCGACGGCGCCCGTGCGACTTCGAGGTAGCACTTGAGTTTCGGCTCGGTTCCCGACGGTCGCACCACCACCCGCACCGACGTGCCGTCCCGCTCGCCGGTGAACTCCAGGGCGTCGGTGGTGGGCCCGCGACGGTACAGCAGATCGGTTGTGGCCACGGCGAATCCGGCCAGCATTTCCGGTGGGTCGGCGCGCAGCCGGGCCATCACCGCGGCCGCCTCAGCCGCGTCGGCGACCCGGCGCGACACCGCGTCGGTGACATGCGCGCCGTGCCGGCGGGCCAACTCGTCGAGCGCCCCCGCTACCGAGGCGCCTCGATCGCGCAGCGCCGCCACCAGATCGCAGGCCAGCACGGCGGCACTGATGCCGTCCTTGTCGCGGACCGCATCCGGGTCCACGCAGTAGCCGATCGCCTCCTCGTAGGCGTAAACCAGGGCGGCGCCGGGCAGACCGGAGTCGGCTCGGGCCAGCCACTTGAATCCGGTCAGTGTCTCGACGTGGCGGGCCCCGTACCGTTGCGCGATGCTCGCCAGCATCCGCGACGAGACCACGCTGCTGGCCACCACGGCGTCCGCCGCCCGGTTCGCCGGCAGTCGAGAAAGAAGATACTCGCCTAATAGCCAACCGGTTTCGTTGCCGGTTAGCATCCGCCAGCCGTCCGGACCCGGGATGCCGACCGCGCACCGGTCGGCATCGGGATCCAGGGCGATCGCGATGTCGGCGTCGACGTCGGCGGCCAACTCCAGTAGCTCGTCAACGGCGCCGGGCTCCTCCGGATTGGGGAACGCCACCGTGGGGAAATCCGGGTCCGGGTCGAATTGACTAGTCACGGTGTGGATGTCGATGAATCCGGCGGTACGCAGTACCTCGACGCCCAGTGCGCCACCCACCCCGTGCAACGGGGTCAGCGCCACCCGAACCCGGCCGCGGTGTCGCCGCACCATGGCGGCCCGCCCGATGTAGCGCTGCCGCAGCTCGCCGTCGGCCACCGGGGCGGGGCGCCGGGCGATCTGGTCGGCCGGGGGAGCGGCGGTCATCGCGGCCTCGATCTCGGCGTCGACCGGCGACACGATCTGCACGCCGCCGTCGAAGTACACCTTGTAGCCGTTGTCGGCGGCCGGGTTGTGCGAGGCGGTGATCTGAATACCGGCCGCGGCGCCGGCCTGGCGCACCGCGAACGCCACTACCGGTGTCGGCAGCGGATCAGGCAGTCGCAGCACCGAAAAGCCGGCGGCGGCAAGCACTTCCGCTGTCGCGATAGCGAAGGCTTCCGAGCCGTGGCGCGCGTCACGGCCCACCACCACCAGCGCACCGGGGCGCCGGTGCGCGGTGAGCACCTGGGCCACCGCCCAACTCACGCGTAGCACCACGGCGAGGTTCATCGCGTCCGGCCCGCCCCGGACCGGCCCGCGCAGGCCCGCGGTACCGAACCGCAGTGGCGCCGCGAACCGGGCGGCCAACTCGCCGGGGCCGCACGCGCTGAGTTCGGCGGCGGTCACCGGGTCGGGATCGTGGGCGATCCATTCCTCGGGATTCACAGCCGGGACACGACGTCGGCGAGCAGCGCACCCATCCGGGCCGCCGACTCCCGGCCCGCGGCCAGCACCTCGGCGTGGCTGAGCGGCTCGCCGGTGATCCCGGCGGCCAGGTTCGTCACCAGCGACAGGCCCAGCACCTGGGCGCCGGCCGCTCGGGCGGCGATCGCCTCGTGCACGGTCGACATGCCCACCAGATCGGCGCCCAGGGTGCGCAGCATCCGAATCTCCGCCGGGGTCTCGTACTGCGGGCCGGGCATCCCGGCGTAGACGCCCTCGGCCAGCGTCGGATCGACCTGCAGGGCCAGTGCGCGCAGCGACGGGGTGTAGGCGTCGACCATGTCGACGAAGTGCGCGCCCTGCAGCGGTGAGCGTCCGGTCAGGTTCAGATGGTCGCTGATCAGCACCGGTTGGCCGACTTCAAAGCTGTCGCGCAGGCCGCCGGCCGCGTTGGTCAGCACCACGGTGTTCGCACCGGCCGCCACCGCCATGCGCACCGGGCGGACGACGTCGGCGAGCGAATGGCCCTCGTAAGCGTGGATCCGGCCGACCAGCACCAGGACCCGGTGCGTGCCGATCGCTAACGACACCAATTCACCGGTGTGACCGGCCGCGGTCGGCGAACTGAACCCGGGCAGGTCGGCCATCGGCATCGTCGCGGTCGGAGTGCCCAGCGCCGCCACCGCGGGCGCCCACCCGGAACCGAGCACGATTGCCACGTCATGGGTATCGACACCGGTACGTCGGGCCACCACCGCCGCCGACTGGGTCGAGAGCGGAACCGTCACAACCCCTGAGCTTAGTCGCGCGCCGCGGTGGAATACTGCGTTAATGTCTTCAGCTCCCGTGTCACAGGCCGCCGAAGCGTGGTTGGCCGTCAATGCGGACGAGTTGGTGGCCTGGCGCCGGCATCTGCACCGCCACCCGGAGCTGAGCCGCAAGGAGTTCGCCACCACACAGTTCGTGGCCGAACGGTTGGCCGGTGCCGGCCTGAACCCCAAGGTCCTGCCCGCCGGAACCGGGCTGATCTGTGACTTCGGCCCGGAGGACGGGCGTCGTATCGCGTTGCGGGCCGACATCGACGCACTGCCGATGACCGAGCAGACCGGGGCGTCGTACTCCTCGTTGGTGCCGGGGGTCACGCACGCTTGTGGTCACGACGCGCACACCGCGATCCTGCTGGGCGCCGCGCTGGCGCTGGCGTCGGCGCCGGAGTTGCCGGTCGGGGTGCGGCTGGTGTTCCAGGCCGCCGAGGAACTGATGCCGGGCGGAGCGATCGACGCGATCGCCGCCGGGGTGCTCACCGGGGTCAGCCGGATCTTCGCGCTGCACTGCGATCCGCGGCTGGCGGTCGGCCGGGTGGCCACCATCGCGGGTCCGATCACGTCGGCGGCCGACACCATCGAGATCACCGTCAGGGGACCGGGCGGGCACACCTCGCGGCCGCACCTGACCGCCGACCTCGTCTACGGGCTGGGCACGCTGATCACCGGGCTGCCCGGGGTGCTGTCCCGGCGAATCGACCCGCGCAACAGCACGGTGATGGTGTGGGGGGCAGTCAACTCCGGGGTTGCCGCCAACGCGATTCCGCAGGCCGGGCGGTTGGCCGGCACGGTGCGCACCGCAAGCCGGGAGACCTGGGTGGCGATGCAGGGCATCGTCGAGGAGGCGGTGTCCGCTCTGTTGGCGCCACTGAACATCGAGCACACGCTGTACTACCACCGCGGCGTACCGCCGGTGGTCAACGAAGCGCTGTCGACGCGGATGCTCACCCACGCGATCGAGGCGGTCGGGCCCAATGTGCTGGCCGACACCCGGCAGTCCGGTGGCGGGGAGGACTTCTCCTGGTACCTCGAGCAGGTGCCGGGCGCGATGGGCCGGCTCGGGGTGTGGCCGGGCAGCGGGCCGCAACTGGACCTGCATCAGCCGACGTTCGATCTTGACGAGCGGGCGCTGGCGATCGGGGTGCGGGTGCTGGCCGGCATCGTCGACCAGGCCGGCACGCTCTGACCATCCCGCTCGCGGCAAAGGGAACGGGCGCTAGCTTCCGGGACCGATGTTGCTGGCCGGGCGGATGAGCAGGTTGCGCACGTATTCCTCGGGTGCACCGGCGATCTGGGCGGCCTCGGCCACCACGCCCAAATAACGCGCCGAGGGGAGCCCGCCCTCCCAGGCGTCCACCACGTACAGCCAGGCCAGCACCGGCGGGGGAGCAACGTCCGCGGGGCCTGAAGCGATCCCGTTCACCCGGTCGACCCGGCAGCGGATTTTCTTGTGGATGCCGAAGTCCGAGCCTTCCCAGCTGTCCATGTTCTTCTCGTCCTCGGGTGTCACGTCGTAGAGGACCACGAAAACGCTCGACTCCGGGTCCTCGACCACGGTCGCCAGGGCACCTTCCCAACCGATGTCCTCGCCGGCGAAGGTCAGTCGCCAGCCGTGCACCCAGCCGGTGCCGGTCATCGGGGAGTGCGGTGCGCGCTGCAGCATCTGCTCGGGATGCATGTTTGACCCGTAGGCGGCGTAGAGCGGCACGGCAGAAAGCTTAAACGCCCCGTCGCAGATAGGTTAGTCGCTGTGACTTCTCCCTCTACCCGCATCGTGATCGTCGGCGGCGGCCCGGCCGGATATGAGGCGGCGTTGGTCGCGGTGGCCCGCGGTCCGGAGGTCGCTCAGGTAACCGTGGTCGACGCCGACGGTGTCGGCGGCGCCTGTGTGCTGTGGGACTGCGTGCCGTCCAAGACGTTCATCGCGTCGTCCGGGGTGCGCACCGAGCTGCGCCGGGCCCCGCA
>JBDTEP010000136.1:0-10822 GCA_039922455.1 Mycobacterium sp.
GGCCCCACCCGCGCCAATGTTGCCGGCGTTGCCGCCGGCCCCCCCGGCACCACCGTCGCCACCGGCAGCGATCCCGACACCACCGTCGCCACCGACGCCCCCACCGCCTCCGGCGCCGCTGTTACCGCCGACCCCGCCAACGCCGCCCGCGCCGGCCTGGCCGACTGCACCGAAGTGACCACCGGTCCCGCCGGCACCACCGTTGCCACCGACGCCACCACCGCCGCCGGCGCCGCCGTGACCGCCGGAATCGCCAGCCCCACCGTTGTTTCCGATCGTGGGAACGATTCCGGAGGCATGGTCGCCGTCGACGCCGGCACCACCGTCGACGCCAGCACCGCCAACCCCGCCGGAACCCCCTATACCCCCGGCGCCACCGGCACCCCCGAATCCGATCAGCAGACCCGCCTTACCGCCGAGACCACCGTCACCGCCGACGCCGCCGTCGAAACCGGCGCTGCCGTCGCCGTCGCCGGGCAGCCCGGTAACACCGCTGACGCCGTCCGCACCGGCACCGCCGCGACCACCGTTCCCACCGTTACCGAACAGGAATCCGCCGTCACCACCGGCGCCGCCGGCGCCCCCGAGCGTCATCAACTCGAAACCGGCTCCGCCGTTCCCGCCAGCGCCGCCAATGCCCATCAGCCAGCCGCCGGCGCCGCCACTGCCCCCATCGGTACTTCCCATACCGCCGGCACCACCGTTACCGACCATCCCGGCCGCGCCACCATCTCCGCCGGCCATGCCGGGTTGCGCACTGGCGTCAAAACCTGCCCCTCCATCGCCGAACAGCCAGCCGCCCGCCCCGCCATGCGGGTCACCCACCGTTCCGACGGTGCCATTGGCGATAGCTGGGCCAAGGCCGAGCGCCACAAAAGGCGCATTGATGAGCTGGTTGATCTGTTGGCCGAACTCGCTGGTGATCCAGTCCTGGACCCCAGCGTGCAGTGGCCCGTAGAAGTAGTCCTGGAACCCTTGAGCGACAGCGATATCGAGCTCGGCAGAGAGCAGCCCGAGGCCACCGGAGTCGAACATGGCGCCGACGTCTTCGGTGGCAGCGGCTTGCTGCGTAAGTCCGGCGAGGACGTCCAGGACCGGCTGGAACCAGTCGTCTACCACCTCGGCATGGGCGGCCGGCATCGCTGTCAGGGGACTCATCCCAAAAGCCAGGAATGCACCCACAACCGTGCCCGCACCAAGCGCACGGTGCCGTCGGCCCCTCCGGGTCACCGCTTGACCGCGATGCGTGGCACCCGAGGAAGGCGAATCCAATCTCCAACTTCGCTGTGGAGAAACTAATATGCTAATAAGATTTGCCATAGGTGCGACGCTAACACAAGATCACATTCACAGTGATGAATCTCACATTTGATGGGGGCCAAACCCCCACCGGCTCACATCGGGCGTTTGCGTCCCAACCGGGTCGGGGTGACGGTGCCCGGCGCCAGCCGGCGGGCCGAGATCAAAAACGCGGTGTGGCCGCGCATCGCGTGCTCCGGGCGGACCGCCAGCCCGATGACGTTCCAGCCGCGCTGCAACGTCTCCCAAGACCTCGGCTCGGTCCAGCACTGCTGCTCACGCAGCGCCTCGACCACCTGCGACAGCTGGGTGACGGTGGCGACGTAGATCACTAACACCCCGCCGGGAATCAGCACCCGCGACACGGTGTCGAGCACCTCCCACGGCGCCAGCATGTCCAGCACCGCCCGGTCGATCGAGCCGGCCTCCAGGTCGCAGTCGGCGACGTCGCCCAGCACCAGTTGCCAGTTGTCCGGCAGGTGCCCGAAGAAGGTCTCGACGTTGCGGCGGGCATATTCGGCATGGTCGTCGCGCAGCTCGTAAGAGATCACCCGCCCCTGCGGTCCAACAGCCCGCAGCAACGAACAGGTCAGCGCGCCCGACCCCGCGCCGGCCTCCAGCACCCGCGCCCCGGGGAAGATGTCACCCTCGTGAACGATCTGGGCGGAATCCTTGGGGTAGATCACCTGCGCTCCGCGCGGCATTGACATCACGTAGTCGACCAACAGCGGCCGCAGCACCAGGAACGGGTCGCCGTTAGCGGATTTGACCACGCTGCCGTCGGACAGCCCGATCACCGCGTCGTGCGGAATGGCACCGCGGTGGGTGTGGAAGTTACCGCCGGCGACCAGCACCGTGGTGTAGCGGCGGCCCTTGGCGTCGGTGAACTGCGCCCGGTCACCCGCTTGGAAGATCCCCGATTCGGACACAGCCGCTAACCCTACGCAAGGGTGTCCGGAGCGGGCTGTCGGCGCATGCCCGTAGGGTTGCCGACTATGAGTGCGGCACCTGCGGAGTCCAGAATCCGCAGGCCGGCGTTGTCCCCGTCGCGGGCGGCCGACTTCAAACAATGCCCGCTGCTGTATCGCTTCCGGGCGATCGACCGGCTGCCCGAGCCACCCTCGGCGGCGCAACTGCGCGGCTCAGTGGTGCACGGCGCACTGGAGAGGCTCTACGCGCTGCCGGCACCGCAGCGCAGCCCCGCGGCCGCCCGGGATCTGGTGGCCTCATCCTGGGAGCACCTGATCAGCACCGAGCCGGGCCTGGACGACGGGCTCGACGCCGAGCAACTGCTGGCCGAGGCACGCAAGTTGCTGGCCGGCTACTACCGGCTGGAGGATCCGCGCCGGTTCGACCCGCAGAGCTGTGAGCAGCGCGTCGAGGTCGAACTGGCCGACGGCACCCTGCTGCGCGGTTTCGTGGACCGCATCGACGTAGCCCCGACCGGTGAGCTGCGGGTTGTCGACTACAAGACCGGCAGGGCACCGTCGGCGGGCGGTGCGCGATCAGCGGCCGCCGAATCCCGAGCCCTGTTCCAGATGAAGTTCTACGCGGTGGCATTGCTGCGATCCCGCGGGGTGTTGCCCGCACGGCTACGGCTGATCTACCTGGCCGACGGTCAGCTGCTGGACTACTCCCCCGACCACGCGGAACTGTTGCGTTTCGAGAAGACCCTGATCGCCATCTGGAGGGCCATCCAAACCTCCGGCGCCACAGGCGATTTCCGTCCCAATCCGTCATGGTTGTGCAGCTGGTGTGCACATCGGACACTGTGTCCGGCGTTCGGCGGGACCCCGCCGCCCTACCCCGGCTGGCCGGCGGACAGCGCAGCATGACCGACAGTTACTACCGTCGGGCCGAAGGCACCGGCCCGCAAGACCGCGTCTTCGCATCCAGCGACCTCACCGCCAGCGTCTGGGGGCCCAACCTGCAGCACGGCTCGCCCCCACTGGCGTTGCTCACCCGCGAGATCGAGCGGCTGATCGCCGGCTCGGGCCAGCGAATAGCCCGGTTGAGCCTGGACATCCTGGGCGCGATACCGGTGGCCCCGATTCGGGTACGCGCCCGGGTGCAACGCCCGGGTCGGCGGATCCGCCTGTTGGAAGCGGAGATGTATTCGTGCGACGACGACCGGCCGGTGGCCCGGCTCAGCGCGTGGGCACTGGCGACCGGTGACACCGCTTCGGTGGCCGCCGACCGGCACCCGTCGCTGGCCGAAGGGCCGTCGCTACCACCGCCGGCTTGGTTCGCCCGGAGCACGGGCTATGCCCGGTCCGTGGACTGGCGCGCCCAGCCGGACTCGGCCGACGGCGCCGCGGTGGCCTGGCTGAGTCCGCGTGTGCATCTGGTCGACACCGAGCCCACCACCGCCCTTCAGCGGCTGGCTATGGTGGTGGACTCGGCGAACGGGGTTGGCGCCGCCCTGGACGTGGACGAATACATATTCATGAACACCGACACCGTCGTACACCTGCACCGGCTGCCGACCGGGGAGGATTTCGGCCTGCGGGCCCGCGGCTCTGTCGGGCCGGACGGGGTGGGCGTGACCACCGCGGAACTGTTCGACCGCACCGGGTTCATCGGGACCTCAGCGCAGGCACTGCTCGTGCAGCGGCGCTGAGCGTCAGCTCAAAGAACCGCGGTGAATGCGGCAATCGCGATGCCGCCCAGCACCGCGACACTGTCCTCCAGTAGCGCGATCGGCAGGTCGTGTCCACCGTTGGCGGCGACCAGGCGCTTGCGGGCCTCATAGCCGCCCACGGTACCCAGCACCGCGCCGAGGACACCCGCGCCGAGTCCGCCCCAGGTATAACCCCACGCCGTGCCGATCACGGCACCGGCGAATGCGCCCAGAATGATCCGGGCACCGAACTGCACCGGGGTGGTCCGGTTCGGTGTCTTGGGGAGTTGGTCGGTAATAAGTTCGATGACCGCCAGGATGGTGAGGATGGTGACCGTCACCGGGTGACCCACCCACGACGCCCACGTCCCATCCATGTTGATCCAGTGCAACGCGGCAGCCCAGGCGATGACGGTCGGGGCGGTCAGCGCGCGCAAGCCGGCGACAACACCGATCAACAGGGCGAGCACCAGCACGATGAAATGCGTCACTACCGCCTCCTAGAAGCCGCCGAGCGTCTCCCGGACGCTAACACGGCGCTGCGCCGGCGTAGCGGCCCCGATCAAAATCGGCAGAACCTGATGTCGGACGCCAAGATTGCTTTGGCGCCGATGGCGGCCAGCGCATCCATGATCGTGTTGACCTCGCGGCGCGGTACCAACGCCCGCACCGCCACCCAGTCCGGCTCGGCGAGCGGGGCGATGGTCGGCGACTCCAGACCCGGGGTGATCGCGGCGGCCTGATCGAGCACCGCGCGCGGGCAGTTGTAATCCAACATCAGGTACTGCTGGCCGAAGACCACGCCGCGCACCCGGCCGACCAATTGGTCGCGTGCCGCGGCGGTCTGCTCGCTGCGGCCGTTCGGCTCGGCGCCCTCGATGAGCACCGCCTCCGAATCACACAGCGACTCACTGAAAGCCACCAGATCATGCTGGCGCAGGGTGCGGCCCGACCCGACGACGTCGGCTATCGCGTCGGCCACGCCGAGCTGCACCGAGATCTCCACCGCGCCATCCAGCCGGATGACGGTCGCCTCGATCCCCCTGGCCGCCAGGTCTTTGCGGACCAGATTCGGATAAGCGGTGGCGATGCGCTTGCCGGCCAGATCCGCGACGTCCCAGTCCCGGCCGGCCGGGGCGGCATACCGGAACCGCGACGCGCCGAACCCCAACGCCAGCCGCTCGCGCACCGGCGCGGTGGATTCAAGGGCCAGATCCCGACCGGTGAACCCCAGGTCCAACTGCCCCGACCCGACATAGATCGCGATGTCCTTGGGCCGCAGGAAGAAGAACTCGACCTTGTTGGCCGGGTCGATGACGGTCAGGTCCTTGGCGTCGGTGCGGCTGCGGTAACCGGCCTCCGCCAGCATTTCAGCGGCGGATTCGCTCAGCGCCCCCTTGTTGGGAACCGCGACACGCAACATGGTCACAGCTTCCGGTACACGTCGGACAGCGTGAGCCCGCGCGAGATCATCAACACCTGGGTCCAATACAGCAGCTGGCTGATTTCCTCGGCCAGCGCCTCATCGGGCTCGTGTTCGGCGGCCAGCCACACTTCGCCGGCCTCCTCCAGGATCTTCTTGCCGATGGTGTGCACACCGGCGTCCAGCGCCGTGACGGTGGCGCTGCCGGCCGGCCGGGTGACGGCACGCTCACCGAGCTCGGCGAACAGCTCCTCGAAGGTCTTCACGAGCAGCGATTGTTTCATGCCATCGTTACTGGTCGCGAGCGTGCATAGTTGTACGGCCGTCACGGCGTGTCGCTGTGCAGACCCGCACCCTCGCGAATGTGGGCGAAGACGGTCTGAAGGTCGGTCACCGACAACCCGACCAGCGAGCTCACCTGGTGACGCCGCGGCCCGGCCGGCACCGGCACCGCGTTGGGCGCCACCAGCACCGCGCAACCGGCCGCCTCGGCCGCGGCGGCACCGGTCGGCGAATCCTCCACGGCCAGACACCAGCGAGGATCGAGCCCCAGCAACTCGGCCGCACGCAGGTAGGGATCGGGTGCCGGCTTGCCGTGGGCCACCTCGTCACCGCAGACCACGACCGCGAAATAGTGCCGGCCGATGGTGTCCAGCGCCAGCTCGGCCAGCGCTCGCGGGGTGTTGGTCACCAGAGCCGTCGGCACCGCCGCGGCGGCCAGCCCGTCGAGCAGTTCCCGGGCGCCGTCGCACCAGGGCAGGCCGGCAGCGAACAACTCGGCGGTGTAGTCATGCAGCCAGTGCGCCGAGTCCGCCATCGCCGCCGGGTCGGGTGCCAGGCCCAGATCGTCGTAGACGATGCGCATGGTGTCCTCCGCGCAGCCGCCGACGGTGCTCGCCCGGACCTCCGGCGTCAGCACCCCACCCAGCCGGTCATAGAGCGCGTCCATCGCGACGTCCCACAGCTTCTCGGAGTCGACCAGGGTGCCGTCCATGTCGCAGAGCACCGCGCGCAGTGAACCCACGCCCAGCAGGGCTCAGTCCTCCGGGTTGTAGCCGAGGTTGGAGCCGAGCCAGCGCTCGGCTTCGGGCAGGGTCCAGCCCTTGCGCTTCGCGTAGTCGGCGACCTGGTCTTGGGCCAACCGGCCGATCACGAAGTACTGCGACTGCGGGTGCGAGAAATACAAGCCGCTGACGGCGGCGCCGGGCCACATCGCCATGGAGTCGGTCAGCTCGATGCGGGTCCGCTCGTGGACGTCCATCAACTTCCAGATCGTCGCCTTCTCGGTGTGCTCCGGGCAGGCCGGGTAGCCCGGGGCAGGGCGGATTCCCTGGTACTTCTCGGCGATGAGCGCCTGGTTGTCCAAGGTCTCGTCCGGCTGGAATCCCCAGAACTCCTTGCGAACCCGCTGGTGCATCCGTTCGGCGAAGGCCTCCGCCAGCCGGTCCGCGACCGACTCCAGCAGGATCGCGCTGTAGTCGTCGAGATCTGCCTTGAACTCCGCGATCTTCTCGCCGCTGCCGAGCCCCGCGGTGACGGCGAAGGCGCCGATGTAGTCCCGGAGACCCGTTTCTTTGGGGGCGATGAAGTCCCCCAGCGACCGGTTCGGGATGCCGGCCCGGTGCGTACCCTGCTGGCGCAGGTTGTGGAACATGGTCAGCACCTCGGTACGGGACTCGTCGGTGTACACCTCGAAATCGTCGCCGACCGCATTTGCCGGGAAGAACCCGATCACCGAGTTGGCCGTCAGCCACTTCTCCCTGATCGCGCTGTCGAGCATCTCCTGGCCGTCCTCGTAGAGCTTGCGGGCGGCCTCACCCGAAGCCGGGTTGTTGAGGATGTCGGGGAAGCGGCCCTTCATCTCCCAGGCGTTGAAGAACGGCTGCCAGTCGATGTACTCACGCAACTCGGCGAGGTCGTAGTCGAGAAACTCCCGTACGCCGAGGCCCTGGACGGGCACCGGCGGCGTGTAGCCGTCCCACTCGATCGGCGTCCGGTTCGCGCGGGCCTTCTCCAGCGGCACCATCGGCCGCTCGTTCTTCTGGGCGTGCCGTTCCCGCAGCGACGCGTAGTCGGCCGCGGTCCGCTCCAGCAACGCAGGCCGTTGCTTGTCGTCGAGCAGCGCGGCAGCGACCGGCACCGAGCGGGACGCGTCTTTGACCCAGATCACCGGACCGCTGCGCCGCGGCGCTATCTTCACTGCCGTGTGGGCGCTCGAGGTGGTCGCGCCGCCAATCAACAGGGGGATCTGAAGCCCCTGACGCTCCATCTCGGCGGCGAAGCCGGCCATCTCCTCCAGCGACGGGGTGATCAGGCCGGAGAGGCCGACCATGTCGGCGTCATACTCGTTGACCGCGGCCAGGATCTTGTCGGCGGGCACCATCACACCGAGGTCGACGACGCTGTAGTTATTGCACTGCAGCACGACCCCGACGATGTTCTTGCCGATGTCGTGGACGTCGCCCTTCACGGTCGCCATCACGATAGTGCCGTTGGTGTGATCGCCCTCGCCGGGCTGCTTCTCCGCCTCGATGTACGGCAGCAGGTACGCCACGGCCTTCTTCATCACCCGGGCCGACTTCACCACCTGGGGCAGGAACATCTTGCCCGCGCCGAAGAGGTCGCCGACGACGTTCATGCCGTCCATCAGCGGGCCCTCGATCACCTCGATCGGCCGTCCGCCCGCCGCCGAGATCTCGGCCCGCAGCTCCTCGGTGTCTTCTTCGACGTGGGCATCGATGCCCTTGACCAGGGCGTGCGTAATCCGCTCCCGGACCGGGAGGCTGCGCCACTCGGCCGCCGCGGGATCCTCCGCCTTCTCGGATGAGTTGAACCGTTCGGCGATCTCCAGCAGCCTCTCGGCTGCATCCTCGCGACGGTTCAGCACGACGTCCTCGATACGCTCCCGCAGCTCGGCGTCGATCGAGTCGTAGGGCACCAGCGCTCCGGCGTTGACGATGCCCATGTCCAGCCCGGCCTTGATGGCGTGGAACAGGAACACCGCGTGGATCGCCTCGCGGACCGGGCTGTTGCCCCGGAATGAGAAGGACACGTTCGAGATACCGCCGGAGATGTGCACCCCGGGCAGGTTCTCCTTGATCCAGGTGCAGGCCTCGATGAAGTCGATGCCGTAGGTCGCGTGCTCCTCGATGCCGGTCGCCAGCGCGAAGCAGTTCGGGTCGAAGATGATGTCCTCGGCCGGGAAGCCGACCTGCTCGGTCAAGATCCGGTAGGCGCGCCCGCAGATCTCCTTGCGGCGCTCCAGGTTGTCGGCCTGCCCCTGTTCGTCGAAGGCCATCACGACGACGGCGGCGCCATACTTGCGGCACAGCCTTGCCTCGCGGATGAACTTCTCCTCGCCCTCCTTCATGGAGATCGAGTTGACGATCGGCTTGCCCTGCACGTTCTTCAGGCCCGCCTCGATAACCTCCCATTTGGAGGAGTCGATCATCACCGGGATGCGGCTGATGTCCGGCTCGGACGCGACCAGTTTGGTGAACCGGTCCATCGCGGCAACGCCGTCGATCATGCCCTCGTCCATGTTGATGTCGATGACCTGCGAACCGACCTCGACCTGCTGCAGGGCGACCGACAGCGCGGTGTCGTAGTCCTCAGCCTTGATCAGGTTACGGAACCGGGCGGAACCGGTGATGTTGGTGCGTTCACCGATGTTCACGAACAGCGAGTCGTCGGTGATGTTGAGCGGTTCCAGGCCCGAGAGCCGGGTCGCCACCTCGATTTTCGGCAGCTCGCGCGGCGGCTTGCCCTCGACGACCTTGGCGATCTCGGCGATGTGCTCCGGCGCCGTCCCGCAGCAACCCCCGACGATGTTGACCAGGCCGGCGTCGGCGAAGTCGGCGATATAACTGGCCTGACGATCCGGGGACTCGTCGTATTCGCCGAATGCATTGGGCAGGCCGGCGTTCGGGTAACAGGAGACGAAAGTGTCCGCGATGCGCGCCATCTCGGCGATGTAGGGCCGCATCTCCGGCGCTCCCAGGGCGCAGTTGAGGCCCACCGCGATCGGCCTCGCGTGCCGGATCGCGTTCCAGAATGCTTCGGTGACCTGGCCCGACAACGTGCGCCCGGAGGCATCGGTGATGGTGCCCGAGATGATGACCGGCCAGCGCCGCCCGCGCTCCTCGAACAGCGTCTCGACAGCGAACACCGCCGCCTTGGAGTTCAGCGAGTCGAAAATGGTCTCGATCAGGAGGATGTCGGCGCCTCCGTCGACCAGGCCGTTGGCGGCCTCGAGGTAGGCGACGACCAGCTGGTCATAGGAGACGTTGCGGGCACCGGGGTCGTTGACGTCCGGCGAGATCGACGCCGTCCGTGTCGTCGGCCCCAGCGCACCGGCCACGTAGCGCGGCTTGGACGGCGTGTTGAACTCGTCGCAGGCGGCCCGCGCCAGAGCGGCGCCGGCGTAGTTCAGTTCGTAGGCCAGCTCCGCCATGTCGTAGTCGGAGAGCGAGATCGCGGTCGAGTTGAACGTGTTGGTCTCGAGGATGTCGGCGCCCGCCTCGAGGTACTCGCGGTGGATCCCCTCGATGATCTGCGGCTGTGTCAAGTTGAGCAGGTCGTTGTTGCCCTGCAACGGGGTCGGCCACTCGATGAACCGCTCGCCGCGGTATCCGGCCTCATCCGGGCGGTCCCGCTGAATCGCGGTGCCCATCGCGCCGTCGATCACCATGATCCGCTGGCGCAGCGTGGCCGTCAGTTCATCGGTGCAGTCGGGGCGGACGTTGGGCGCGAAAGTTTCGGGCTCACGGGCGTTCACTGTGCAAAATCCTTCCATTACGGAAGGCGTCCTTAGCTCCGCCGAGCGTGGCGGCTACCGGACAGGGACCGGTGAACCGTTGCAACGCCTCTCGACCGTAAGAGTCTACGTCGTCAACCAGCATCGGGACGAATGCCCCAACGAACAAGCCGACTCAGCCGGTCCGGAGGGGCCCGTGACCTTTGCGCACGCCGTACGCTGATTCCGTGACCCGACCGGCCGACGGCACCGCACTTCCCGATCTGCACGACACCATCGTGGTGGCGGCATTCGAGGGCTGGAACGACGCCGGCGACGCCGCCAGCGATGCGGTGCAGCATCTGACCAACATCTGGGAAGCCCGGATGATCGCCGACATCGACGACGAGGCCTACTACGACTACCAGGTGAATCGTCCGGTGATCCGCCAGATCGACGGCGTCACCCGCGAATTGGTGTGGCCGTCGATGCGCATTTCGCACTGCCGGCCACCAGGCAGCGACCGTGACATCGTGCTGATGCACGGTGTGGAACCGAACATGCGGTGGCGGTCGTTCTGCGCCGAACTGCTCGCGGTCATCGAGCACCTCGACGTCGACACCGTGGTGATCCTGGGGGCACTGCTGGCCGACACACCCCATACCCGCCCGGTGCCGGTGTCCGGGGCGGCGTACTCCCCGGAGTCGGCCACCCGCTTCGGGCTGACCGAGACCCGCTACGAGGG
>JBDTEP010000137.1:0-19429 GCA_039922455.1 Mycobacterium sp.
CCATCGACTGTTGCGTGGGCCCTATGGGGTCGCGGTGCTCGGCCCGTACCGGTCGAAAGGGGCGCTTCCCCGGCGGCTGCGGTCGATGGCAGGCTAGCGGGATGGCTTTCAGTTTCTCTGAACTCGCGGTCCCGTTGATTGGTGCGCCGATGGCCGGCGGTCCCAGCACACCGGCGCTGGCGGCAGCGGTGTCGCAGGCGGGCGGACTGGGGTTCGTCGCCGGCGGCTACCGCACTCCGCAGCAGTTGGCTGACGACATCACCGCCGCACGCGCGGCCACCACCGGTCCGATCGGGGCCAATCTCTTTGTTCCGCAACCCAGCGACGCCGACTTGGTGCTACTTGACGAGTACGCCGACCTGCTGGCTCCGCTGGCCGACCATTACGGCGTCGAGTTGGGACGGCCCCGCTTCGGCGACGACGACTGTTGGCCGGAGAAGCTCGATGTGGTCGCCGATCTGCGGCCCACGGTGGTGTCGTTCACGTTCGGGGCGCCGCAGCCGGAGATTTTGGAGAAGCTGCGCGCACTTCGCATCCTGACCGTGGTCACGGTGACGTCGGCCTACGAGGCCGGTGTCGCCCTGGCGCATGGTGCACAGGCATTGGTGGTGCAGGGCCCCGATGCCGGCGGGCACCGCGGCACCTTCGCACCCGACGTGCAGCCGGGCGTCGACACCCTGAACGACCTGCTGGCCGAGATCAGCCATGCGCACGGCGGCGTCCCACTGGTGGCGACGGGCGGTCTGGGCACCGCGACCGGTGTAGCCGAGGTGCTGCGTCGTGGTGCGGTGGCCGCCCAGGTCGGCACCGCGTTGCTGCTGTCCGACGAGGCGGGAACAAACCCAACGCACCGTGCGGCGCTGACCAACCCAGAATTCGGCAACACCACGGTGACCTGTGCGTTCTCGGGCAGATACGCACGCGGCCTGGAGAATGACTTCACCCGCGCCTTCGAGAACATCGCGCCGATGGGATACCCGGAGATCAACCACATGACCACACCGATCCGGGCGGCGGCGGTGGCGCTGGACGACCCGCATGGGACCAGCCTGTGGGCCGGTACCGCGTACCAGACCGTCCGCCCTGGGACGGCCGCCGACATCATCGCGGCGCTGGTGCCCTGAGACCGAGTGGGCGCCGTTATGATCGCCGCATGAGTGACACAAACCCACCTTCAGCGACCGGCACTATCCGGATCGACGCCGCCCCCGAGGCGGTCTACGCGCTGATCACTGACCTGTCGGCGCTCGCGGATTGTGCCGAGGAGAACGTCGGGATGGCTTGGCGTAAGGGAGATTCCGCCCGTTCGGGGGCGGTGTTCGTCGGTCAGAACCGCAACGGCGGCCGACGGTGGAGCACCACCTGCACCGTCACCGACGCCGAACCCGGGCGCAGCTTCGCCTTCGATGTCCGCTCGGCGGTCATCCCGGTGGCCCGCTGGGAGTACCGGATTACCCCGGCGGACGGCGGCTGTCAGGTCACCGAGAGCATGTGGGACCGGCGGCCCGGCTGGTTCGTCGGTGTCGCCGGTCTGGTCACCGGGGTCAAGGACCGGCCCACGGTCAACACCGAGAACATCCGGCTCACCCTGGACCGGCTCAAGCAACGGGCCGAGCTACTCGGCTGATCGGGTCCGCGGCCCTCGCCGCCATGCCAATTAGCCGGTACCGATGGTATCGTTGTACCTCAGCGAATGATCTGTCAATCAAAAATACAATTGATGTGTTTTTGTAAACTCGATGAGGGGTTTGACATGTTCACAATCGACGACAGTGCCGCGGGTCCGCACTCACCCGGTGATGGGGCGCAGGACCACGAGCGCATCGTCCTGCAGGCTCGTGACGTCAACTTCGACTGGGCGGACCTGCCGGTGCATTACGTGCCCGGCGAAGTCTTCGCCACGCACTTCGTCAACGTCCTGCACCTACTGTTGCCCGCCGGCGAGGAGTTCTTCGTCGAGGTGTTCAAGCAGGCGCTGCCCCTGATCAAGGACGACCAGTTGCGGCTCGACGTCCAGGGATTCATCGGGCAGGAGGCGACCCACTCCCAGGCGCACGCCGGCGTCGTCAACCATCGGGCCGCGCGTGGCGTCGACATGTCGCCGTTCACCGGTCAGATCAAGTGGCTGTTCGAAAAGCTGCTCGGCGACCGACCGAACTGGAGCGCGCGCCGCCAGCAGCGTTGGCTGCTGGAACGGGTGGCGCTGGTGGCCGCCGTCGAGCACTACACGGCGATTCTGGGTGAGTGGATTCTCGACAGCCCGCAGTTAGATGAGGTCGGGGCGCATCCGGCCATGTTGGACATGCTGCGCTGGCACGGCGCCGAAGAGGTCGAGCACAAGGCCGTGGCCTTCGACGTGATGAAACACCTGCGGGCCGGATACTTCCGGCAGGTTCGGACCCAGCTGGCCGTCACACCCCTGATGTTGTGGGCGTGGGTGCGCGGGCTGCGATTCATGTACTCGGTGGACCCGGAATTGCCGGCGGGTACCAAGCCGCGTTGGCGGGACTGGTTCGCGGTGGCGCGTCGCGGGTTGGTGCCTGCTCCGTTCGAATTCATGCCGGCCATCGGTTCCTACTACCGCCCGGGCTTTCACCCGGCGCAACTCGGCGGGGTGGAGCAGGCGGTCAACTACCTGGCCGTTTCGCGCGCTGCCCGCGCCACCCACTGACCGGCATCCGCCACGAACTCCCGGGAGTGCAGTCGATGACTACCCTGACCGCGTCCGACGGCGTGAGCCTGGCGGTGCATACCTACACCGACCTGGACCCGCAGCGACCAACGATCCTGGCTGTCCACGGCTACCCGGACAACCACCACGTTTGGGATGGGGTGGCCGGCGAGCTGGTCGAGCAGTACCCGGGCCGATACAACGTCGTCGCCTATGACGTGCGTGGCGCGGGTGCGTCGTCGGCGCCGGCGGACCGGGCCGGGTACCGGTTTCCCCAGCTGATCGCCGACGTCGGTGCGGTAATCGAGCACCTCGGCGTCGACCAGGTCCATCTGTTAGGTCACGACTGGGGTTCGACCCAGGGTTGGGCGGCGGTGACTGATCCGGCCGTGGCGGGCAGAATCGCCTCCTACACTTCGATTTCGGGGCCCCACCTGGATTACGCCGGTAAGTTTCTGCGGTCACCGCGCAACCTCCGGACGGTCGTCGACGTCGTCAGGCAGCTGCTGGAGTCCACCTATATCTGGCTGTTCTTGACCCCGCGGCTGCCGGAGGCCATCTTCCGGTCCGGGTTGGGCGGCAAAGTCATTGGCGCGCTTGAGCGTATCGGCGCCTCCGGCGGCGCGCGGCCAGCCATGCCCCGCGCGGACAACGACTACCTCAACGGACTGAACCTGTATCGAGCGAACATGCCGAAGCCGTTGCTGAAGCCGGCTGCTCCGCTTCCCCGCACCGATGTCGCCGTGCAGGTGCTCGCACCGCGCTCAGACCTGTTCGTCAGTCCGGCCCTGCAGCGGTTCACCGGCGCGATCCCGGCCCGCCACCGGGTGCTCGACATCGAGGGTGGGCACTGGGTGGTGACCGATCGCCCGGAGATCATCGCGCGGCTCACCGGCGAATGGGTGGAGCAGGTGGTGGGCAGCGACGCGGACGCACCCGGCCATGGCACTCCTGAAATCCGGCAACACTGATATGACGGAGAAAATCTGGAGCTCCCGCCCCCCGGACCTGTACGGCCGGCGCAAGCACGACCGGTTTTTCAACATGCTCTGGGGCGCGGTTACGGTCTTCGGCAGTGCCACCGCGCTGTCCAGATGGAAGCCGTCGCGGGTGGCCCCCGTCTCACGGACCATCGCCGCGGTCGTCACCAAACGGGAGATGCTGACCCCGGACGTGGTGGCCCTGACCATCGCCGATCCCCAAGGGCTGCTGCCGTCCTGGACCCCGGGCGGTCACATCGACGTGCAGTTGCCGTCGGGCCGTCGGCGGCAATACTCGCTGAGCGGCGTGCCGGGGCGGCGCACCGAGTACCGCATCGCGGTGCGCCGACTCGACGACGGGGGCGGCGGCTCGGTCGAGATGCATGAGTCCTACGCCGTGGGCGACACGCTGGTATTCGAGGGTCCGCGCAATGCGTTCTACCTGGGCACCGACGAGAGCGACGTGCTGTTCGTCATCGGCGGCATCGGGGTGACCCCGATGCTGCCGATGCTCCGCGAGGCGGCACAGCGTGGAATCGATTGGCATGCGGTGTATGCGGGCCGCAGTCGGACCGACATGCCGCTGCTGGACGAGGTGCTGGCGGTCGATCCGGAGCGGATCGTGGTCTGGGCCGACGACGAGCACGGGCGGTTCGCCCGCACGGAGGAACTGCTGGCCGGTGCCGGATCGCAGACCGCGGTGTATGTGTGCGGGCCGACCGCGATGCTCGAAGCGGTGCGCATCACTCGGGACGAACACGCCGATGCCCCACTGCACTACGAGCGGTTCAGCCCGCCGCCGGTTGTCGATGGTGTGCCGTTCGAGCTGGAGCTGGTTCGGTCGCAGCGGCTGCTCCTGATCCCCGCGGACCGCTCGGCGTTGGACGTGATGCTCGACATTGACCCGACGACGGCATGCTCATGCCGGCAGGGATTCTGCGGCACCTGCAAGGTCAAGGTCATCGCCGGTGATGTCGACCGACGCGGACGCACCGCAGAGGCAGACGGGGAGATGCTGGTCTGCGTCTCGCGGGCCAACGGCGGCCGGATCGTCATCGACGCTTGAGTCGAGCCGTATCCGTGCAGCTAGACTGCCCGGATGCCTGGTGTTGGTGAGATCCACCGTGCGAGTTTGCTGGCCAGAATCATCTACGTTGTTTTCGCAGCGATAATGCCGCGGTTGGTGCGGTGGGTGAACCGTCGCGGGGGTCGCGAGGCGATGCCCGGCACGTTGACGCGGTTGGGCCGACGTACCAATACCGTCGCCCGGCTGCAGCGGGTGCGCCCGCATTTCGGGATCCGCTTCACCCGTGAGTCCGGCGCTGGGGTTCCCGTCGAGGTGGTTCGCCGAACCGATTGCGCCGCGCCGCTGTGCGACGGCGCCATCTTGTACTTTCACGGCGGCGGATTCTTCACCGGTGGTCTCGACACCCACCTGCATGTCGTGGCGACGCTGGCCCGGCGCACCCGGTTGCCGGTGGTGCACGTCGACTACCGACAATTCCCCGAAGTGACCGTGGACGGCTCGGTAGCGGACTGCGTCGGCGCTTACCGCTGGCTACTGGACCAGGGGGCGGACCCGGCCAAGACGGTGATCGCCGGAGATTCCGCGGGGGGATTTCTGACGTTTGCTACCGCGCTCAGATCCCAGCAGGACGGGCTGCCGGCCCCAGCCGGGGTAATCGGGATCTCGGCTCTGCTGGAGCTGGACGGAGCCGCCCGAAGTACCCACTCGAACATGGGTACCGATGCGTTCGGCATAGCGGATGGTCTGGCGGACCTCATCGATCAGGTATGCCCGTCGCCGGTGCTGCGCGGGGAACTTTCCCCGATACACGGCCGACTGGAGACGATGCCGCCGACCCTGCTGATAGCGGCAGAGTCGGAGATTCTGTGCTGCGACGCCGACCGCCTGCACAGCGCACTGCTAGAGCACAACCGGCCCTGCCGGTTGGAGGTTTGGGGTCGCCAAGTGCATGCCTTCCCGGCGTTATTTCCGTTCCTGCCCGACAGCAAATCGGCATTTGAGGTCATGACTCAGTTCGTGGCCGAATGCCTGGCCGGGGCCGGCGAGGTTGACCAAATCCGCCGGGACGTGTCCTGAAGCCGCCGGCCAGTAGGGTGGCAGCCATGCGGGTAGCAGTGCTGGGGGCTAAGGGCAAAGTCGGCGCCACGATGGTTGCGGCGGTGCGCGGCACCGATGATCTGACCCTGTCCGCGCAGGTCGACGCCGGTGATGCGCTGAGCCTGCTGACCGAAAGCGACACCGAGGTGGTGATCGACTTCACCCACCCCGACGTCGTGATGGATAATCTGAAGTTCTTGATCGACAACGGGATTCACGCGGTGGTTGGCACCACCGGATTCACCCAGGAGCGGCTGGCGCAGGTCCGCTCCTGGCTGGCGGCCAAACCCGGTGTGGCGGTGCTGATCGCACCCAACTTCGCGATCGGCGCGGTGCTGTCCATGCATTTCGCGGTCCAGGCCGCCAAGTTCTTCGAATCGGTGGAGGTCATCGAGCTGCACCACCCGCAGAAGGCCGACGCGCCGTCGGGCACCGCGACTCGCACCGCCGCGTTGATTGCCGAAGCCCGAAAGGGCCTGCCGCCCAACCCCGATGCCACCAGCACCGGGCTGCCGGGAGCGCGCGGCGCCGACGTGGACGGTGTTCCGGTGCATTCGGTGCGGGTGGCCGGGCTGGTCGCCCACCAGGAGGTGCTGTTCGGCACCATGGGGGAGACGCTCACCATCAGGCACGACAGCATCGACCGCACGTCGTTCGTTCCCGGGGTGCTGTTGGCAGTGCGTCGTGTCGCGGAATTCCCGGGGCTGACCATCGGCATCGAACCCCTACTCGACCTGAAGTAGCGATGGTGCTCAAGGTGTCGGCGGCCGTGCGGATGAAGGCGCTCATCGCCTTCATGTGCTTGGCGCTGCTGATGTATCTGGTGTTTTTGGGCCGGATCGCGGTGCTGCTGGTCGGCTCCGGCTCGGTACCGGCGATCGGGATGGGGCTGGCCCTGCTGATCATGCCGTTCATCGGGCTGTGGGCGATGATCGCCACTCTGCGCGACGGATTCGCCCACCAGCGACTGTCTGAGCTGATCGCCGTCGACGGGATGGAATTGGACGCCGGTGCGTTGCCGCGACGGCCGTCCGGACGCATCGAACGCGACGCCGCCGATGCCCTGTTTCACACGGTGCGCGACGAACTCGACGCCGACCCGGACAACTGGCAGCGCTGGTACCGGCTGGGCCGCGCCTATGAGTACGCCGGGGACCGTCGTCGCGCGCGGGACGCGATGAAGACCGCGGTCCGGCTGCAGGAGGGCCGATGAGCAAAACATTGTTGGTGGTTCACCACACGCCATCGCCCTACTGCCAGGCGATGTTTGAGGCGGTGCTGGCCGGAGCGACCGATCCGGAGATCGAGGGCGTTGAGGTGGTGCGCCGCCCGGCGTTGTCGGTGTCGCCGACCGACATGCTGGAGGCCGACGGCTACCTGTTGGGCAGCCCGGCCAACCTGGGCTATCTCAGTGGTGCCCTCAAGCACGCCTTCGACGTGTGTTACTACCCGATCCTGGATTCGACCCGCGGCCGGCCCTACGGCCTTTACCTGCACGGCAACGAGGGCACCGAGGGGGCTGTACGCGCCGTGGACTCCATCACGACGGGGCTGGGGTGGGTGAAAGCCGCCGACTACGTGGTGGTCTCGGCCAAGCCCGGCAAGGCTGAACTGGAAGCGTGCTGGGAACTCGGGGCGACGGTGGCTGCCCAGTTGATGGGCTGAGGGCGTCCGGCAAGGCACCCGCGGAGTGTCCGGCACCACCGCCGTCGCGACGCTATGGGATGGCTGCGGCGCCGGCCGCGCACACCGCTTGGGCGCCGATCAGCAACACCAAGCTCTGTGGGACGCTGTTGCGCTGGCGCTGAACGGGTAGCCACCGGGTGCGTCGCTCGCAGCTACGGGTCGATGTGGGTATCCGGTTGGTAGAACGAGTGGAACGGATAATCCCGGCCCGGCCCCATCGAGTGGCAATCCTGTTGGGATGGTGGTGATTTCGGCGGCTCGTAGTAGTAGATGACGCAGCGCTGCCAGCTACCGTCCTGCTGAACCGGACCGTCGCATTTCTGGGCGGTGGAAAAGAACAGCAGCGGATTGTCCTCACAACCCGCACCCGCCGCCGGTGCCGAGGCGATCAGCCACCCGGTCATCAGCCCGGCAGCCATCAGCGTGGTTGCCAAGCCCCCGGTGAGGTAGCGCTTCACGGCCGTCCCCTTCCCGCCCCGACGTGCTGTCGCGAGAGTACGCCGGATGCCGTCGGGGTTTGCCGGGTTTGCGGCCGCGGGTTTCCACCCCGTTCATCACGTGAGGCGATAGGCTGCGATGCCGTGACCCAAGCAAACGACACTCAGGCCATCACCGACCTGATCGCGCGCACCCTGGATTCGGTGCGCTCCGCCCACGACGACATCTCGGAGCTGGCCCAGTACGAGAACGGCATCCGTGCGGTGGTGCAGACCGCCAAGGGCACCGCGCTCATCCACGACCTGCGCAAGCAACTCGACCAGCTGAACAAGGTGCTGCCCTTCCGGAGTTAGCAGGCCGGCAGCGCAACCAACCCCCGCCGTTTTGAACATCGGCCTCGCCTCACCCGCGGCATCGCTGGACTCGGTAGTCTCAGGGCCGATTCACAGGTGACCTAGCCGCAGCAAACGGAGGTGATGTCGGGTGCCTACCGAACTGCGGCCCACCGGCAACGCCGGGGTGTCCCTGCGGACGCTGGCCGAACAGGTCGGCGCGGTGCCGACGGTCGGCAGTGCAGTCCCGGACCTGCCGATCACCGGGGTGACACTGCGGGCCCAGAACACGTTGCCGGGCGATCTGTTCGCCGCCCTGCCCGGATCGGCGACCCACGGGGCGCGCTATACCGCCGACGCCCTCGAGCGCGGCGCGACAGCGGTGCTCACCGACGGCGCCGGAGCCGCCGAGATCGCC
Organism: Mycobacterium sp.; assembly: GCA_039922455.1. Lineage (GTDB taxonomy): Bacteria > Actinomycetota > Actinomycetes > Mycobacteriales > Mycobacteriaceae > Mycobacterium. The sequence goes on from JBDTEP010000137.1 coordinate 8,651, forward strand.
AAACGGGCAGCGGCGCCCCACACGCCGGTGCTGGTGCACCCCGCCCCCCGCGATGTTCTCGGCGAGCTGGCCGCCACCGTCTACGGCCACCCATCCCAGCGGCTCACGGTCATCGGGATCACCGGGACGTCGGGGAAGACCACCACCACCTATCTGGTCGAAGCCGGGCTGCGGGCGGCCGGCCGAACCGCCGGGCTGATCGGCACCGTCGGCGTCCGCATCGATGGCGTCGACTTGCCCAGTGCGCTGACCACCCCGGAGGCGCCGGCGCTACAGGCGCTGCTGGCGCTGATGGTCGAACGCGGGGTGGACACCGTGGTGATGGAGGTGTCCAGCCACGCGCTCACACTGGGCCGGGTCGACGGAACACGCTTCGCCGTGGGCGGATTCACCAACCTGTCCCGCGATCACCTGGACTTCCACCCGACCATGGCCGACTACTTCGACGCCAAGGCGCGGCTGTTCGATCCGGCGTCACCCCGGCACGCCGCCCGGGCGGTGGTCTGTGTGGACGACGACGCCGGCGCTGCGATGGCGGTGCGAGCGACGGCGCCGGTCACCGTCAGCGCCACCGGCCGGCCCGCGGACTGGCGCGTCGAGCAGGTCGCCGTCGGCGCAAACGGTGCCCAAGAGTTCACCGCGGTCGACCCCGCCGGTGTCCACCATCCCATCGGCATCTCACTACCCGGCGACTACAACGTCGCTAACTGCCTTGTGGCGCTGGCGATTCTCGACTTGGCGGGGGTGTCGCCGGAGCAGGCGGCGCCCGGCCTGCGTGACGCGCGGGTGCCGGGCCGGATGGAACCGATCGACCGCGGCCAGGACTTCTTGGCGCTGGTCGACTACGCGCACAAGCCGGGCGCGCTGCAGGCGGTGCTGCAGACCCTGCGCCAGGACCTGCGCGACACGACCGGGCGGTTGGCCGTGGTGTTCGGCGCCGGCGGTGACCGCGATCGCGGCAAACGCGACCCGATGGGCCGGATCGCCGCGGCGTCGGCCGACCTGGTCGTTGTCACCGACGACAACCCGCGCGAGGAGGACCCGGCCGACATCCGGCGGGCCATCCTGGCCGGTGCCGCCGACGGTCGCGCGGCGGTGGTCGAGATCGGTGACCGGCGGGCGGCGATCGAGCACGCGGTGTGCTGGGCGCGGCCGGGCGACGTGGTGCTGGTCGCCGGCAAGGGCCACGAAACCGGGCAGACCGCCGGAGGGCGAACCGAGTCCTTCGACGACCGCGTCGAACTGGCGGCCGCCCTGGAGCGCCGCGGATGATCGCGCTGACCGTCGCGCAGATCGCCGAGATCGTCGGCGGCCGCCTGGCCGACATCGCGCCGGAGCAGGCCGCCCGCACCACCGTCACCGGGACCGTGGAGTTCGACTCCCGCCGGATCACCCCGGGCTCACTGTTCCTGGCACTGCCCGGAGCGCGGGCGGACGGCCACTACCATGCGGCGTCGGCGGTGGCCGCCGGTGCGGTGGCGGTGCTGGCGGCTCGCCCGGTCGGGGTGCCGGCCATCGTGGTGGCCCCCGAAGCATCCGCCGCCAGTGCATCCGGCGTGCTCGAACACGACGATGCAGCCGGGTCCGGTGCGGCGGTGTTGGGCGCGCTGGCAGACCTCGCCGCGGCAGTGTCGGCCACGTTGGTGGCCAAAGGATTGACAATCATCGGCGTCACCGGATCTTCAGGCAAGACCTCCACCAAGGACATGCTGGCCGCGGTGCTGGCGCCGCTGGGGGAGGTGGTGGCGCCGCCCGGGTCGTTCAACAACGAGTTGGGCCACCCGTGGACGGTGCTGCGGGCCGACGAGAACACCGACTACCTGGTGCTGGAGCTCTCCGCCCGGCACCGCGGCAACATCGCGGCACTGGCGGCCATCGCCCCGCCGCAGGTGGCGGTGGTGCTCAACGTCGGGACTGCCCACCTGGGCGAGTTCGGCTCCCGCGAGGCGATCGCCGAAACCAAAGCCGAGCTGGCGCAAGCCGTTCCGGAATCCGGTGTGGTGATCCTCAACGTGGACGATCCGGCGGTGGCCGCCATGGCCGACAAGACCGACGCGCGGGTGGTGCGGGTCAGCCGGGCGGCCCGCGCCGACATTGGGCCCACCGATGTGTGGGCCGGGCCGGTAATGCTCGACGAGCTGGCCCGCCCGCGGTTCACCCTGCACGCCGGTGCCACCGAGGCCGAGATCCAGCTCGGGGTGTCCGGGGACCACCAGGTCGGCAACGCGCTGTGCGCGGCCGCGGTCGCGCTCGAATGCGGTGCCACGGGCGAGCAGGTGGCCACCGCCTTGGCCGGCGCCGGGCCGATATCGCGGCACCGGATGCAGGTCAGCACCCGCAGCGACGGGGTGACCGTGATCGACGACGCCTACAACGCCAATCCGGACTCCATGCGAGCGGCACTGCAGGCGCTGGCCTGGATAGCCCGCGGCCAGGGTCCGGGGGTCACCCGCCGCCGTAGCTGGGCGGTGCTCGGGGAGATGGCGGAGCTGGGCGCGGACGCGATATCTGAGCATGACCGCATCGGGCGCCTTGCGGTGCGCTTAGATATCTCTCGTCTGATTGTCGTCGGCGTAGGGAGATCGATGGGGGCCATGCACCACGGCGCGGTGATGGAGGGATCCTGGGGCGCCGAGTCCACCCCGGTGGCCGACGTCGACGCCGCTCTGACCCTGCTGCACGCCGAATTGGAGCCCGGCGACGTCGTGCTGGTCAAGGCGTCGAACTCCGCCGGGCTGACCGCCCTGGCTGAGGCTCTGGCCAGTGACGATCGAGGAGATCGCCGATGATAATGATCCTCGTCGCCGCCGGCGTCGCGATGCTGGTCGCGATCCTGCTGACTCCGGTGCTGATCCGGCTGTTCACGAAGCAGGGGTTCGGTCAGGAGATCCGCGAGGACGGGCCGCCGAGCCACCAGACCAAACGCGGCACCCCGTCGATGGGCGGAGTGGCCATCGTGGCCGGGATCTGGGCGGGCTACCTGACTGCTCAGCTGGCCGGCCTGGTGTTTTACGGCACGGGGCCGACGGCATCGGGGCTGCTGGTGCTGGGGCTGGCCACCGCGCTGGGTGGGGTCGGCTTCGCCGACGACCTGATCAAGATCCGCCGGTCGCGCAACCTCGGCCTGAACAAGACCGCTAAGACCATCGGCCAGGTCACCGCGGCAACGTTGTTCGGTCTGCTGGTGCTCGGTTTCCGCAATGGGTCCGGCCTGACTCCGGGCTCCCAGCAGCTGTCCTATGTGCGCGAGATCGCCACCGTCACGCTGCCCGCGGCGGCGTTCGTGCTGTTCGTCATCCTGATCGTCAGTGCGTGGTCGAATGCGGTCAATTTCACCGACGGGCTGGACGGCCTGGCTGCCGGGTCCATGGCGATGGTCAGTGCCGCCTACGTGTTGATCACCGTCCAGCAGCACCGCAACGCCTGCGCCATCGCGCCAGGCCTGGGCTGTTACAACGTGCGGGATCCGCTGGACCTGGCGCTGATCGCCGCCGCGACCGCGGGCGCCTGCATCGGATTCCTGTGGTGGAATGCCGCGCCGGCAAAGATCTTCATGGGCGATACCGGATCGCTGGCGCTGGGCGGGGTGATCGCCGGGATGTCGATCACCACTAGTACCGAGATCCTCGCGGTGGTACTCGGTGGGCTCTTCGTCGCCGAGATCACCTCGGTCGTCGTGCAGATCCTGGCGTTTCGCACCACCGGCCGCCGGGTGTTCCGGATGGCGCCATTCCATCACCACTTCGAGTTGGCCGGCTGGGCCGAGACCACGGTGATCATCCGGTTCTGGCTGCTCACCGCGATTGCGTGCGGGTTGGGTGTCTCCCTGTTCTACGGCGAGTGGTTCACCGCCGTCGGCGGTTGAGCGTGCTGTCCGCCGATGCGCGGGTACTCGTTGCCGGTGCCGGCGTCACCGGTCGGGCGGTGCTGAGTGCGTTGACGCCGCTGGGGCTGGATTTGACGCTCTGTGACGACGACCCTGCCGCGTTGCGGCGGCACTCCGGAGTAACGACGCTGAGCCCGGCCGAGGCCGCGTCGCGGATCGCCGACTACACCCTGGTGGTCACCAGCCCCGGATTTCCGCCGGCCACGCCGGTGCTGGCTGCGGCGGCCGGGGCCGGGGTGCCGGTCTGGGGCGACGTCGAGTTGGCCTGGCGGCTGGACGCGGCCGGCCACTACGGGCCGCCGCGGCGCTGGCTGGTGGTGACCGGCACCAACGGCAAGACAACGACGACGTCGATGCTGTACGCCATGCTGTGCGCCGACGGCCGACGTGCCCAGTTGTGCGGCAATATCGGCAGTCCCGTGCTGGACGTGCTGGGTGAGCCGGCCGAACTGCTGGCCGTCGAGATGTCCAGCTTTCAGCTGCACTGGGCCCCGTCGCTGCGGCCCGAGGCCGGGGTGGTGCTCAACATCGCCGAAGACCACCTGGACTGGCACGGCAGCATGGCCGCCTACACCGCCGACAAGGCGCGGGCGCTGGGCGGCCGGGTAGCCGTGGTCGGGATGGACGACGCGCCTGCGGCCGCCTTGCTGGGTGCGGCCCCCGCCCAGGTGAAGGTTGGGTTTCGGCTTGGCGAACCGGCGGCCGGTGAGCTCGGGGTCGTCGACGGCATGCTGGTCGATCGGGCCTTTTTGTCAGCCGGCTCCGACCCCTTGGTGCTGGCTCCGGTGTCGTCGATATCGGTGCCCGGGCCGGTCGGGACGCTCGATGCGCTGGCTGCCGCCGCACTGGCCCGCAGCGTGGAGGTGTCACCCGCGGCGATTGCGGATGCACTGGCGGCGTTCCAGGTCGGCCGGCACCGCGCCGAATTGGTGGTCGTGGCCGACGGCATCAGCTACGTCGACGACTCCAAGGCCACCAACCCGCACGCGGCCGAGGCGTCGGTGCTGGCCTACCCGCGGGTGGTCTGGGTGGCCGGTGGGCTGCTCAAAGGCGCCTCGATCGATGCGACCGTGGCCAGAATCGCCGGTCACTTGGTCGGGGCGGTGCTGATCGGCCGGGATCGCGGTGAGGTTGCCAAGGCGTTATCACGACACGCACCGGATGTCCCCGTTGTCCACATTGAGACGGGTCAGGATGCTGATATGCAAGTTATGGGTGATACTGCTGTGTCTCCAGTTACTCGTGTGACACAAGTAGCTGATGGGTACGACAAGCCGCTGAGCTCCCGCGTGATGACGGCGGTGGTGGCTGCCGCCCGCGACCTGGCCCGGCCCGGGGACACCGTGCTGCTGGCCCCGGCGGGGGCATCGTTCGACCAATTCTCCGGGTACGGCGCCCGGGGCGATGCGTTCGCCGCCGCCGCGCGCTCCGCAGCAGGGTCGGTGTGATCGGCCTGCTGGCCCGGTTGCGGCGACGCGATGCCGCAGCCACGGGCGCAGCCTCCGTCGACGAGACCGCTGCGGAGAAACCCGCAAAGGCCGAGCCGCGCACCCGGTTCGGCGCCTGGCTGAGCCGGCCGATGACGTCGTTTCACCTCATCGTCGCCGTAGCCGCCCTGCTGACCACGCTCGGCCTGATCATGGTGCTGTCCGCGTCGGGCGTGGAGTCCTACGGTCTCGACGGGTCGGCGTGGCGGATTTTCGGCAAGCAGGTGCTGTGGACGCTGATTGGACTCTTCGCCTGCTATGTGGCGCTGCGGATGTCCGTGCGGTTCATGCGCCGCATCGCTTTTGCCGGCTTCGCATTCACCATCGTGCTGCTGGTGCTGGTGCTGATCCCCGGCATCGGCACCCTGTCCAATGGTTCTCGAGGCTGGTTCGTCGTCGCCGGCTTTTCCATGCAGCCCTCGGAGCTGGCCAAGATCGCCTTCGCCATCTGGGGCGCGCACCTGCTGGCGGGCCGGCGCATGGAGCGGGCGACGCTGCGCGAGATGCTGGTCCCGCTGGTGCCGGCCGCGGTGGTCGCGCTGACGCTGATCGTCGCCCAACCCGACCTGGGCAGACGGTCTCGCTGGGCATCATCTTGTTGGCGCTGCTGTGGTATGCGGGCATGCCGTTGAAGGTGTTCACCAGCTCGCTTCTCGTAGTCGTTTCGGCCGCGGCGGTGCTGGCCATCTCGGAGGGCTACCGCTCCGATCGGGTGCGGTCCTGGCTCGATCCCGACGCCGACCCGCAGAACGCCGGCTATCAAGCCCGACAGGCGAAATTCGCGCTGGCCAACGGCGGCATCTTCGGCGACGGACTGGGTCAGGGCACCGCCAAATGGAACTATCTACCCAACGCGCACAACGACTTCATCTTCGCCATCATCGGTGAGGAGCTCGGTTTCATCGGCGGGTTCGGGTTGCTGGCGCTGTTCGGGTTGTTCGCGTACACCGGCATGCGCATCGCGAAGCGCTCCGCCGACCCGTTCCTGCGACTGCTGACCGCCACCACCACGATGTGGGTGATCGGTCAGTCCTTCATCAACGTCGGCTACGTGATCGGCCTGCTGCCGGTCACCGGAATCCAGTTACCGCTGATTTCTGCGGGCGGAACCTCTACGGCAACAACGCTGTTCATGATCGGCATCATGGCTAACGCGGCCCGACACGAGCCGGAGGCGGTGGCCGCGCTGCGCGCCGGCCGGGAGGACCGGATGAACCGGATGCTGCGGTTGCCGATGCCGGAGCCCTACGCGCCGACCCGGGTCGAGGCGCTCCGCGACCGGCTGCGATCCCGGCCGCAACCGGCCGGAAAACAGCGCGGCAACGGGCGGGCGCCGGCCCGGAAACGGGTGGCGAACCGCAGCACCGCCCGTGCAGGGCATCATGGAGACGGTCGACGCCGCCGGGCTGTGTCCGACGAGCGGCGTCCGACGAGCGGCGTCCGACAGGCGGACGTGCACGCGCATGGGAAGGTCAGCGTTAGGCGGTGAACGACTCGGTCATCAAGCCGGACCGCGGTGCGCCGATATCGGTGGTCCTCGCCGGCGGCGGTACCGCTGGCCACGTCGAGCCCGCAATGGCAGTCGCCGACGCGCTCAGAGCCCTGAATCCGGACGTCCGGATCACCGCCCTGGGCACCGCCCGCGGCCTGGAGACCAGGCTGGTGCCCGCGCGCGGGTACCACCTGGAGCTGATCACCCCGGTGCCGTTGCCCCGCAAGATCAACGCCGACCTGGCCCGGTTGCCGATGCGGGTGCTGCGCGCCGTCCGGCAGACCCGTTCGGTGCTGCGCACCGCGCAGGCCGACGTCGTGATCGGCTTCGGCGGCTACGTGGCGCTGCCGGCGTATCTGGCCGCGCGCGGCTTCGGCAGGCGGCGGGTCCCGGTGGTGATCCACGAGGCCAACGCGCGCGCCGGGCTGGCCAACCGGGTGGGTGCGCGGGGCGCGGAGCGGGTGCTCTCGGCTGTCGGCGACTGCGGATTGGCACACCCCGAGGTGGTCGGGGTGCCGGTCCGGGCGGCGATCACCACGCTGGACCGGGCGGCACTTCGGGCGGCGGCCCGCGCCGAGTTCGGATTCGCCGACGACGCCCGGGTGCTGCTGGTGTTCGGTGGCTCCCAAGGCGCCCGGTCGATTAACCAGGCGGTGGCCGGAGCGGCCAAACATCTTGCCGCCGCCGGTGTTTCGGTTTTGCACGCGCACGGTCCGAAGAACACCCTGGACCTGCCGCGGCCCGGTGAGGGCGACCCGCCGTATGTCCCGGTGCCCTACCTGGACCGGATGGACCTGGCCTACGCGGCCGCCGACCTGGTGATCTGCCGTTCCGGGGCGATGACGGTCGCCGAGGTGTCGGCAGTTGGGTTGCCTGCGGTGTATGTGCCGTTGCCGATCGGTAACGGCGAGCAGCGGCTCAATGCGCTACCGGTGGTCGACGCCGGCGGCGGGGTGCTGGTGGACGACGCCGCGTTGACCCCGGAATTCGTGGCCGACACGGTCGCCGGGCTGCTCACCGACGAATCGCGGCTGGCGGCGATGACGACCGCGGCGGCACAGGCCGGGCACCCGGAGGCGGCGCGGCGGGTGGCCCAGGTGGCTCTCGACGTCGCGACCGCCCGGCGATCGGGGCGCCGCCGTGCGCGCTGAGCAACTGCCGTCGGAACTGAGCCGGGTGCATATGGTCGGCATCGGGGGAGCGGGCATGTCCGGCATCGCCCGCATCCTGCTGGACCGTGGTGGCCTGGTGTCGGGGTCCGATGCCAAGGAGTCAAGGGGGATTCATGCGCTGCGGGCCCGCGGCGCGCAGGTCCGGATCGGCCACGACGCCTCGGCCCTGGATTTGTTGCCGGGCGGCGTCACCACCGTCGTCACCACCCACGCGGCGATCCCCAAGACCAACCCCGAACTCGTCGAGGCCCGCCGCCGGGGCATCCCGGTGGTGTTGCGGCCGGCGGTGCTGGCCAAGCTGATGGCCGGGCGCACCACCCTGATGGTCACCGGCACCCACGGCAAGACCACCACCACGTCGATGCTGGTAGTCGCGCTGCAGCACTGCGGACTGGATCCGTCGTTCGCGGTCGGTGGCGAGTTGGGTTCTGCCGGTGCCGAACCCGGCACCAATGCCCACCACGGCAGCGGACCGCTCTTCGTCGCCGAGGCCGACGAGAGCGACGGCTCACTGCTGGAGTACACCCCGAACGTCGCGGTGGTGACCAACATCGAAGCCGATCACCTGGACTTCTTCGGCAGTGCCGAGGCCTATACCCAGGTGTTCGACTCGTTCGTGGAGCGCATTGCGCCCGGCGGGGCAGTAGTGGTGTGTGTCGATGACCCCGGCGCCGCGGAGTTGGCCAACCGTACTGCGGCACAGGGCATCCGGGTGCTGCGCTACGGCACGGCCAACCCCGGGCAGGAGCCGCTGGCCGGTGCGCTGTTGAGCTGGGAACAGCAGGGTACCGGTGCCGTCGCGGAGATAGCATTGGCCGGGTCGAACCACCGCGAGGCGATGAGCCTGTCGGTGCCGGGCCGGCATATGGCCCTCAACGCGTTGGGGGCACTGTTGGCGGCGATCGAGGTCGGCGCCCCGCTCGATGCGGTGCTCGACGGCCTGGCCGGCTTTGAAGGGGTGCGTCGCAGGTTCGAGTTGGTGGGCTCGGCGGGTGCGGCCGGTTCGGTGCGGGTGTTCGACGACTACGCGCACCATCCCACCGAGATCGCGGCTACGCTGACGGCGGTCCGTGCCCTGCTGACCGAGGGTGGGACAGGCCGAAGCCTGGTGGTTTTTCAGCCCCACCTGTATTCGCGGACAAAGACTTTCGCCGCCGAGTTCGGTCGATCGCTGGACGGCGCCGACGAGGTCTTCATCCTCGACGTCTACGGTGCGCGCGAGCAGCCGTTGCCCGGGGTGAGCGGGGCGAGCGTCGCCGAGCACGTCAGCGTCCCGGTGCACTATCTGCCGGACTTCGCCGCGGTGCCCGAGGCGGTGGCGGCGGCCGCCGGTCCCGGTGACGTGATCGTCACCATGGGCGCTGGCGACGTGACGGTGCTGGGCCCGGAGATCGTGGCCGCGCTGCGGGCACGGGCCGACCGGAGCCTTCCCGGCAACCCGAGCGTGCTGTGACCGTGCCCCCCGAAGGTCCCACCGTTCCACCGGATGACTCGACGACCGAGGACATCGATGCTGCCGCGGTCGTTGATGAGGCCGAAGCCACCGAAGTCACCGAAGCCACCGAAGCCACCGAAGCCGCCGAAGCCACCGAAGCCACCGAAGAGCCGACGGAGGTGGAGGGACCGCGCAGGCAGGCCCGCCGGGAACGGGCGGAGCGGCGTGCCGCGCAGGCTCGGGCCGAGGCGATCGAACAGGCCCGCAGGGAAGCCAAGCGGCGAATCCGGGCTGGCTCGGCCGACCAGCCCAAACGTGTTCCGCAGGGGACCATCCGGGGTCTGAAGATGGCGTTGGCGACGTTCCTCGCGGTAGTGCTCGTCGCCGGGCTCGGACTTATCCTGTATTTCACGCCACTGATGTCGGTGCGCGACATCGAGGTCACCGGGCTTGCGGCGGTGACCCGCGACGAGGTGTTGGACGTGGCGAACGTACAGCTCGGCACCCCGCTGTTGCAGGTCAACACCGGCGGTATCGCCGAGCGGGTCGCGGCGATCCGGCGGGTGGCCAGCACTCGGGTGCAGCGGCAGTATCCGTCGGCGTTGGGGATCGCGATCGTCGAGCGGATCGCGGTGGTGTTCAAGGATTTTCCGGACGGTCCGCATCTGTTCGACCGCGACGGCGTCGACTTCGCTACGGCGCCGCCGCCGGCGATGCTGCCCGCCTTCGACGTCGACAATCCCAGTCCGACGGATCCGGCCAGCCGGGCCGCCCTCCAGGTGATGACCGCGTTGGCGCCGGAGGTTGCCGGGCAGGTGACCCGGGTGGGAGCCCCGTCGGTCGCGTCCATCACCCTGACGCTGAGCGACGGTCGGGTGGTGGTCTGGGGCAACACCGACCGCACCGCGGAGAAGGCCCAGAAGCTGGCGGCGTTGCTCACCCAGCCCGGCCACACCTACGACGTGTCCAGTCCGGACCTGCCCACCGTCCGATGACAGCCGGGGGAACATCCCGCCGGGCAAGAAAATTCGCGGGCGTGTCTCGGCGCGTCGGCGCCGATGGCGGAGGCAACGGCCCTACTGTGGCGATTGCGCGGAACAACTTGACATAACTCTAAGCCTTTGGTTGAGGTTGAGAGTTTGCTCGAAGGCAAGTCGAGGAGTTTCTGCAAGGCCCGGCTCCAGGGAGGAAGACGAACGATGACCCCACCGCACAACTATCTGGCCGTCTTCAAAGTCGTGGGTATCGGTGGTGGCGGCGTTAACGCCGTAAACCGGATGATCGAGCAGGGCCTCAAGGGCGTTGAG
>JBDTEP010000138.1:0-9699 GCA_039922455.1 Mycobacterium sp.
GCCGCCGACTATGTCGACGGCATCGGCCACACCCAGCTCTCCCGGCAGGTGACCGCGCCGCGCCGGGCCGTCAGCTTGGCTATCCGTTAGCACCGTCCGTCCCGGGCGTACCGGTCTGGCCAGCGGGCGCGTCGCCGCCGTTGCCGCCGTCCTGGCCTGCCGAGTTCTGAGCGCCGCCGGCGCCACCGTTGCCGCCGGCACCGCCGGTGCTGGCGGAGCCGTTACCGTTCCCGCCGTCCCCGCCCGCGCCACCCAGGGAGTTCTGGCCACCACCGGCACCACCGCCACCACCGGCGCCACCGGTTGCGTTGGCGCCGGCACCGTTACCGCCGTTACCGCCATCGCCGCCGGCGGAGAAGTTGCCGCCGCCCTTGCCGCCGACGCCACCGTTGCCACCGATACCCCCGACGCTGCCGTCGCCTCCGGTACCGCCGGCCCCGCCGCTCGCCGGTCCGGCATTACCGAGAACCTGGTTGCTGCCGCCGCCGACGCCGCCATTGCCACCGTTGCCACCGACACTGCTCACACCGTTGCCGGCACCGCCGCCGCCACCACCGCCACCACCGGCTCCGAAGCCGCCGGCCGCACCGGTTCCGCCGCCACCGCCGGTGCCACCGTCGCTGGACCCACCCGCACCACCGGCTCCGCCGGCGCCGGCATGCTTGAAGAAGCCGGTCGATGTTCCGCCGGTTCCCCCGCTGCCACCGTGACCGGCGGCGCCGGCATCGCCGGTAGCGCCCGAGACACCGGCGGCTCCAGCGGTGGCCGCGCCGCCCTTACCCCCGCTGCCGCCCGCACTGCCGCCCCCGCCCGTGCCACCGTCGCCGCCGTTGCCGCCCTCGTTGTGGCTGGCCGTGCCGTTTGCGCCAATGCCGCCGGCGCCGCCATCGCCGGCGGCGCCCCCCGTACCTCCGGCACCGCCATCCCCGCCATCGCCGCCTAAGTACCCGGCAGTGCCACCGTTGCCGCCGTTGCCGCCGGCGAGGCCGGACGTTCCGTCGCCGCCGTTGTCACCGGTGCCGGTACCGGCACCGTCATTGCCGAAGCTGCCCATGCCCCCAGCTGCGCCATTGACACCGGACGCCCCGACGCCACCCACGCCGCCGTCACCGCCATCGCCGAACAGGTGACCACCCGCCCCGCCAGCGCCGCCGTCACCGGGACCTGCGGTGTCGGTACCAGCCCCGCCGGCACCACCATCACCGCCGTTGCCGTACAGCCAGCCGCCGACACCTCCGGCACCACCAGCACTGCCGTCGATTCCGTCACCGCCTGCTCCACCGAACCCGAACAGGCCGGTACTACCGCCAGCGAGGCCAACGTCTCCAATCGACGCACCGCCTATGGTGGTCCCGCCGTCGAGGCCGGCGGCGCCATCGCCGAATAGCAGTCCGCCATCGTGCAGGTCACCGAGTCCCAGCGAGCCGAAGATCGACTCGTTGCTGCCGTTCCAGGCTCCGTCACCGATCTGAATGCCGTTGCCGATCAGGCCACGCCCGAACAACTCGATCCACGGCTGGTTGATCTGGTTGATCAGGTCGGCGTTATCAACATCACCAAGCCAGCCCTGGAGGTCGGTGTGCAGGGCCCCGAACACCTCCATCGCGTCCGCGCCGGTGAGGAAACTGACATCACCGGCAGCGGTGCCGAAGAGGTCGGTGCCGACGATGTCGATGAGGTCGTCCAAGTCCGCGTGGGCGGTCGGCACGCCTGCCAGCGGGGTCATGCCGAACGCCAAGAACGCTGCCAATGAAGCCCCGGCGCCTGTCACGCGGTTACGACGACCCCCCTTGGCGAGGGTGCCGATGTGGTGGATGCGGTGTGAGTTAGCCATGTGAATCTCCCTGATTGAGCTTAGAAACAGTTGAATTTCTAAAAGCTAACATGATTCGCAATAGAAGCCCATAGTTTTCTCGCACGTTGTTCCCAGAACGTGCAGACGCCATCTGCAGCGGATCGGTGCGTTACCCTGCACCGATGTCACAAGCCCCCGCACCGCAGCTGGCATCCCCAGCTGCGCTGGCCCGCGAGGACGAGGGCTACCACAAGGGGCTGGCGCCACGGCAGGTGCAGATGATCGCGCTGGGCGGCGCGATCGGCACCGGGTTGTTCCTCGGCGCTGGCGGGCGGCTCGCCTCGGCGGGGCCGGGGTTGTTCGTCGTTTACGCGATCTGCGGGGCATTCGTCTTCCTGATCCTGCGGGCACTGGGCGAACTGGTGCTGCATCGTCCGACCTCGGGATCATTCGTTTCGTATGCCCGTGAGTTCTTCGGGGAGAAAACCGCCTTCGTTGCCGGCTGGCTGTACTTCCTGAACTGGTCGATGACCGGCATCGTGGATACCACCGCGATCGCCAGCTACTTCCACTACTGGCGGTTGTTCGACGTGGTCCCGCAGTGGACGCTGGCTCTTGCCGCACTGCTCGCGGTGCTTACGATGAACCTGATCTCGGTGAAGCTCTTCGGCGAGCTGGAGTTCTGGGCCGCGCTGATCAAAGTGGTCGCTCTGATGACCTTCCTGGTTATCGGCACCATCTATTTGGGCGGACGCCACCAGGTCGACGGCCAGGATGTGGGCCTGCACCTGTGGACCGACAACGGCGGGTTCCTACCGACCGGTCTGCTGCCGCTGGTACTGGTGACCTCCGGCGTCGTGTTCTCTTATGCCGCAGTCGAACTGGTCGGCACCGCAGCTGGGGAGACACCCGAGCCGGAGAAGATCATGCCGCGCGCGATCAACTCGGTGGTGGCCCGCATCGCGCTCTTCTACGTCGGGTCGGTGCTGCTGCTGGCGCTGCTGCTGCCCCACACCGCATACAAGGAGCACGAGAGCCCGTTCGTGACGTTCTTCTCCAAAGTCGGTTTCTCCGGCGCCGGCAGCATCATGAACCTGGTGGTGTTGACCGCTGCGTTTTCCAGCCTGAACGCCGGGCTGTATTCCACCGGGCGGATCCTGCGTTCGATGGCGGTTAACGGCAGCGGGCCCAAATTCACGGGGCTGATGTCCAAGAGCGGGGTGCCATACGGCGGAATCCTGCTGACTAGCGCGATCGGCCTGTTCGGGGTCGTGCTCAACGCCGTCAAGCCGGGGCAGGCCTTTGAGATCGTGCTCAACATCGCCGCATTGGGGGTGATCACAGCATGGGGGACGATCGTGGTGTGCCAACTGCGGTTCTACCGGCTGACCACTATCGGGCTGCTGCAGCGACCGCGATTCCGAATGCCGCTGGCCCCCTACAGCGGGTATGTAAGCCTGGTGTTTCTGGCGGGTGTGCTGGTGTTGATGCTGTTCGACACGCGCAGCGGCCCATGGGTCCGCGGCACACTGATCGTGGTCGCACCTGTGCTGACCGCCGGTTGGTATCTGGTCCGTAACCGAGTGCTGGTCACCGCCGAGCAACTGTCAACCACCCCGGGGCAACCGCCCGCCGTCGCGGCACCAACGGCCGAGCCGGAAGGTTAGAGACCATGGCCCATAACCGATACGCCGCCAGGCCGCCGCTGTACGGAATGCTGCTGGTACTTCTCGCGATCACGCTGGTGGCCATCACCGCCTACCTGCACGCGGGTTGGTGGTCGGTACTGGGCTACGCGCTCGCCGCGGTTACGGCTGCCGCTGGTTTTGTATTGGCATTCCGGGACTTCTCTTGACCAGCGCCCCGGGCGCCCACACGTGCGCCCGCGCCGGTGCCGCTCAACTGCACGCACTGTAGACGGCCACGCGGAGATGGTCCGATAGACCCGCGGGTCACCACAGCCACTTGCGTCACAGAATGCGTACGCTGGACGACAATCTATGTCGGCGGGGGATTGCGTGCGGGTATCGGGCCAGGTCAGCGTGAGGGTGATCGGCGGGCGGCTGGCGCTGGCCGCCGCGCTGCTGCTGGCCGGATGCAGTTCCACCATCGACGGCAACCCGACCGCAGGCCCGGGCGCGGGGCCACCCGAACCGTCGTTTCGAACGCCCAGTCCCAGCATGGCGCCACCGAAAACCTCGGTTCCGGCTACGCCACCCGTCTCCACCACCCCGAACATGCCCGCCGATGCCGTTCCACTACCGCCCGACGAGAACGGTTACGTCTTCATCGAGACGAAGTCCGGCAAGACCCGCTGCCAGATCTCGTCCCGGCAGGTCGACTGCGAGGCAGAGTTCACCAACAGCCCGCTCAAGGACGGCCAGCACGCCAATGGCGTCAGCGTCAGTTCCGACGGCACCGTGCAGTGGGTGTTGGGCAACTTAGGTGATATCCCCGTCGTCACCATCGACTACCTGACCTACCAGGCTCAGGGCTGGAAGATCAAAGCCGAGCTGGCCGGCACCCGATTCACCAATGACCGCACCAGCCACGGCATGTTCGTCAGCATCGACAACGTCGAAACGTTCTGACACCTCAGCCGGCTCACCCGTCACCACTTTCCATTACGATCGCTGGAATGGCTCGCTTCGGATCTTCAGACGGTCCCGGCAACCCCGGCGACGACCCAACCCAATCCATCCGATACCGCCAAGGCGGACCTCAGCAACCCGGGCCGCCACCGGCCCCGGTCGGCCCCCCTGGACAGGTTCCCATTCCCGGCAGTCCGGGATACCAGCCCGGTGACGCGCCGACCCAGTACGGCGCCTATCCCCCGTTCGAACAGCAACCGCCCCCAGGGCCGGACCCCGCTGGCTTCGCCGGGCCGCCGCCCACACCCTGGTTTCGCCGCAAGTCGGTGCTGATAGCCTGGGTCGGGCTCATCGCGGTGATGCTCGCGCTGGTGATCTGGGGCATCGTGCAGTTGACCAGCCGTGGCCCCGGCGGGGGCAGCACCGCGCCGGCAAGCAGCTCGTCGAGCACGACTAGCACAACTGGGAGCACCACCAGCTCCTCGGCGAGCGCGACCAGCAGCAGCACCACACCGTCGGCGGCCCCGCCCCAGCAGGCACCGCCGAAACAGCCACCGGCACAGCAGGCGCCGGTGCCCGCCGAGCCCTCGCACCGCCACCGCCTGCCGTCGTTGCCCTCGGTGATCACCATCCCGCCGATCCCCCGGGTGCCGGAGTTGCCGACGGTGATCACCCTGCCGCCGCATCGGTAGGCGGCACAGCTACTCGTCAGGAATCGACGCGGGGTTTCGTCAGCTGCGGCACCTAGCATCGGTGTGCGTGGAGCCAACGTCCGACGACCCGAACAACGAACCGACCCGGATGGCCGATTACGACTATCGCGGGGGTGGCAACTACAGCGAGCCGGTTGACTACTCCAGCCAATACCTCGAGCCCACCGGACAGCAGCCCGACTGGTCCGAACCACCCGGGCCGCCGTCGACCCCGTGGTACCTCCGGCCGCTGGCACTGATCGGCTGGGGCGTGCTGACTGCGATCTTGATCGCCGCACTGGTTTGGGGGATGGTCCGGCTGGTGAATAAGGACACCGGACACAGCACACCGGCGACGACGTCGGTCTCGTCCACTACGGCGCCGGCCGCCGAGGAGCCGGCCGGCCCGAGCCCGGAGCCGGTCGCTCCGGATACCCCCTTCAACGAAATTCCGCCGGCTGCCCCGACGACCGAGCCGCCGACGACGACACCGCCCACCACCACTGCCCCGATCACCACCGAGTCGCCGACTACCACGGCGACGACTACGACGACACCGACCACCACGGTTCCGACGACACAGGCGCCCACCACGACGACCAGGGTGGTGCATCCGCCGTCGGAAATCGTGATCCCGTTGCCCCCCGGGCTCTGAGCGGCCCTTAGCCCTCACGGGCCACGAAAGCTCCAACCAAACGTTCGTCTGCCGATACAGTTAGGCCAGCCTGCGTCGCACTGGACGGGACCAAGGTGGGACTATAGGCGAGCACCAAGTACGGCTTGATCAGGTGTTGCGCAATATTGACGGTAAGTTACCCGCCAGTAACCCTAACTAAGTTACTGATCGGTAACTTAGGGATGGGAGAAACGCTCCGTGACCGAGAACGTTCAGATGCTGATCAGGCTGGTCGTCGGCCTGTCCATGACGGCGCTCGTGGTGTATTTCTCCGCAACCCGCGTGCTCTGGCTGTACCGGCTGGTCATGACCGGCCAGAAAGTCGGCCCCGAGCGGACCAACAAGGCAGGGACCCGGTTCTGGACCCAGATCCGTGAGGTCGCCGGCCAGGCCAAGCTGCTGAAATGGTCGATCCCGGGTATCGCGCACTTCTTCACCATGTGGGCCTTCTTCGTCCTGCTCACGGTTTACATCGAGGCCTACGGCCTGCTATTCAAGCAGGACTTCGCCCTGCCGATCGTCGGCCACTGGGACGCGCTGGGCTTCCTGCAAGACTTCTTCATCACTGCGGTCACCCTGTCGATCTTCGTGTTCATGATCATCCGCATCATCCGCAACCCCACTGAGCACGGCCGAGAGTCCCGGTTCTATGGCTCACACAACGGTGGCGCCTGGCTGATCCTGGTCATGATCCTCAACGTCGTCTGGACCTTCCTGCTGCTGCGCGGAGCCGCGGTCAACAACGGCTCCCTGCCCTACGGCAACGGCGCCTACCTGTCGCAGCTCATGGGCAAGATCATGGAGCCGCTGGGGCACACCGCCAACGAGTACATCGAGACCGTCTCGCTGCTGCTGCACATCGCGGTGGCGCTGGCGTTCCTGCTGATCGTGCTGCACTCCAAGCACCTGCACATCTTCCTGGCGCCGATCAATGTCACCTTCAAGCGACTTCCCGACGGGCTCGGTCCGCTCTTGCCGATCGAGTACGAAGGAAAGCCACTGGACTTCGACAACCCGCCCGAGGACGCCGTCTTCGGTCGCGGCAAGATCGAGGACTTCACCTGGAAAGGCATGCTCGACTTCGCCACCTGTACCGAGTGTGGCCGCTGCCAGTCGCAGTGCCCGGCCTGGAACACCGGTAAGCCTTTGAGCCCCAAGTTGCTGATCATGGACCTGCGCGACCACTGGATGGCCAAGGCGCCCTATCTACTGGGCGACAAAGAGGCGCCGACCGGTGAGATTGACCTGTCCGGCGCCACACCGCTGGCGGGTCACCACGTTCCGGAGAAGGGTTTCGAGCGCATCGGCGGCTCCGGCCCGGAGCAGGCCGGCCGGCCGCTGGTCGGCACCGCCGAGCAGGGCGGCGTGATCGACCCCGACGTGCTGTGGTCGTGCACTAACTGCGGGGCCTGCGTCGAGCAGTGCCCGGTGGACATCGAGCACATCGACCACATCCTGGACATGCGCCGCTACCAGGTGTTGGTGGAGTCGGAGTTCCCGTCCGAGTTGGGTGTGCTGTTCAAGAACCTCGAGAACAAGGGCAACCCGTGGGGGCAGAACTCCCAGGAGCGCACCGCCTGGATCGACGAGCTCAACTTCGACATCCCGGTCTACGGTCAAGACGTCGAGAGCTTCGACGGGTTCGAGTACTTGTTCTGGGTGGGCTGCGCAGGCGCCTACGAGGACAAGGCCAAGCAGACCACCAAGGCGGTCGCCGAACTGTTGGCCGCCGCCGGGGTGAAGTTCCTGGTGCTGGGCACCGGGGAGACCTGCACCGGCGACCCGGCGCGTCGCTCCGGCAACGAGTTCCTGTTCCAGCAGCTGGCCACCCAGAACGTCGAGACGCTCGATGAGTTGTTCGACGGTGTGGCGAAGCCGGATCGCAAGATTATCGCCAGTTGCCCGCACTGCTTCAACACGATCTCCCGCGAATACCCTCAGTTGGGCAGCGAGTACACGGTGCTCCACCACAGCCAGGTGCTCAACCGACTGGTCCGGGACGAGAAGCTGGTGCCGGTCAGCCCGATCTCGCAAGACGTCACCTACCACGACCCGTGCTTTTTGGGCCGGCACAACAAGATCTACGAGCCACCGCGTGAACTGGTCACCGCGTCCGGCCGGAATCTGATCGAGATGCCGCGGAGCCGCGACCGCTCGTTCTGCTGCGGCGCCGGTGGCGCCCGGATGTGGATGGAAGAGCACATCGGCAAGCGGGTCAACCACGACCGGGTCGACGAGGCGCTGGCCACCGGCGCCACGGCGATCGCCACCGCCTGCCCGTTCTGCCGGATCATGCTGCACGACGGCGTCGGCGACCGCCAGGAAGCCGCCGGGCGCGAGGGCGTGGTGGTCCGTGACATCGCCCAGATGCTGCTGGACTCGCTGGATCTGTCCGGGTTGACGTTGCCGCCCAAGGGCACCGCCGCCGCGGCGGCGGCCAAGGCGGCCCCGAAGACGGTCGAACAGAAGCCGGCACCGACAGCTTCTGCCGTGGCCACCGAGACGGCGGCGAAGCCGGCAGCTCAGGCGGCCCCGGCCGCCACCAAGGCGGTCACCGGGCTGGGGATGGCCGGCGGCGCCAAACGTCCCGGCGCCAAAAAGGCCGCTCCGGCCGAGCAGGCGAGCGCCGCGACTGCGGCAGCACCTGCGGCTCCGGCAGCACCGGTCAAGGGGTTGGGGATAGCCGGCGGCGCCAAGCGTCCCGGCGCCAAAAAGGCGGCCCCGGCCGCTGTCCCCGCGGAACAGGCGACTGCCGCGGCCGCACCGGCGGCGCCAGCGGCACCCGCGGCACCGGTCAAGGGGCTGGGCATGGCGGCGGGGGCCCGTAAGCCCGGCGCCAAGAAGGCTGCTCCGACTGCTCCGGCTCCCGAGCCCGCTCAGGCCGATCCCGGACCGGCCGCCGAAGCCGCTCCGGCGGCGCCTGCCGAACCGGCTGCTCCCACCGAACAGGCCCCCGTCAAGGGGCTGGGTATTGCGCGCGGAGCACGACCACCGGGCAAACACTGAGATAACAGGTCGGGGCCGTGTGGGTGCACATACGGCCCCAACTTGTTTCTCGGGCAAATTTTGATTGGACAACTATGGGACCATTATCGACGTGACCGCGCATCAGTTGCCTCAGATTCCCTGGCCTGCCGCCGGCGGGCAGCAGCGGCAGCGCACGTTCGCGCAGTCGACCAAATTGCAGGACGTCCTCTATGAGATTCGCGGCCCGGTGCACGCGCACGCCGCGCGGATGGAGGCCGAGGGGCACCGCATCCTCAAGCTGAACATCGGCAACCCGGCACCGTTCGGCTTCGACGCCCCCGACGTGATCATGCGCGACATGATTCAGGCACTGCCCTACGCGCAGGGCTACTCCGACTCCCAAGGCATCCTGCCGGCCCGCCGCGCCGTGGTCACCCGCTATGAGCTGGTCGAGGGCTTCCCCCGCTTCGACGTCGACGACGTCTACCTGGGAAACGGGGTCTCCGAGCTGATCACGATGGTGCTGCAGGCGCTGCTGGACAACGGCGATCAGGTGCTGCTGCCCGCCCCGGACTACCCGCTGTGGACGGCGGCGACCTCCCTGGCCGGCGGTACCCCAGTGCACTACCTGTGCGACGAGACCCAGGGCTGGCAGCCCGACATCGCCGACATGGAATCGAAGATCACCGAGCGTACCAAGGCGCTGGTGGTGATCAACCCCAACAACCCGACCGGCGCGGTCTACGGCCGGGAGGTGCTCGGGCAGATCGTCGAACTGGCTCGCAAGCACCAGCTACTGCTGTTGGCCGACGAGATTTACGACAAGATCCTCTACGACGACGCCTCGCACACCAGTCTGGCCACCATGGCGCCGGATCTGTTGTGCCTGACCTTCAACGGGCTGTCGAAGGCCTACCGGGTGGCCGGCTACCGGGCCGGCTGGGTGGCGATCACCGGCCCCAAGGAGCACGCGACCAG
>JBDTEP010000139.1:0-3069 GCA_039922455.1 Mycobacterium sp.
CCCGGTGCGCCAGCTGATCCCGCTGCCGACGGCCCAGGCGATCGGTCCCGGAATCGGCATCAACGTCACCCCAGCCGACAAGTCCGAGGCCATCAGCTGCACCGCGGGCTTTCTGGTGCGCACCAAAGAAGGCCGGCTGGGACTGTTGTCGGCCGGCCACTGCAACAAGCCCGGCGGGCCCGGGCAGGTGGCCATCCACCACGGCGGCCTCTACAAGTATCCGACCATCGGCACCTTCACCGAGAGCGTCTACGACGGCAACGACTGGCACGACTTCGACATCGGACTGATTACCTTGGATGAGCCCGGAAAGATCCCGCTGTCCTCCGAGATCGACGGGCATCCGGTGACCGGGCTGGCCGAGCGGATCGAAATCGGTGACACGCTCTGCCATTTCGGGATCCGCAGCGGCGAACCGATGTGCGGTCCGGTGGTGACCAGCGAGGAGAACAAAGTCCGGTTCACCACGACCGGCACATGCGGCGACTCCGGCGGCCCGACCTACCGGGTCCGGCCGGACGGCACCGCCGAAGCGGTCGGCATCTTCATCGCGGTATCCAACGGTGACTACTCCGAGCCGACCTGCGATGGAGACCACGAATACTCCGTCGCGCAGCTGATCACGCCGTGGCTGCAGGCGTGGGAGCTGACGCTGGTCACCACGCAACCCTAGAGTTCACCTGAAATCAGCGGCATCGTCAACGAGTCCCCGAAGGTCCACCCACCGGGAGGGTCACCCCCGGCGGCGGAGCGATCTGCGCGATCGAGCCGATGGCCGGCGCCTCGGAGCGGAAAACCATGATGGTCCCGGGCTGTTTGGCCGGCGACAACGCGACATCCATGACCAACCCCGGGGTGTCGTCGTCGAAGTCGAGGCTCAGATAGACCGACGACCGGCGCTCCCGGTGGCACCGCTCGATCAGCTGATCGGCCAGCAGGTGGCCTTCGTCGCGGTAGTGCGCCAGCACGCCGATGTCTGCGCGTGACTGGCCGTCGAGCTCCATGAGTTCCTGCCGGCGGGTCAGCTCATTCTCAACCGCGGCCGGTTGAACGCCATCAATGTCGGTACCCCTCGTTAGTCTCGCGGCCAAGAACGAGACGGGGTGCATCACCGATGGTTGATCAACTCACCCAGCTGACGACGCAGCAGCGGGACCGATTGCCGTCCTTCGTTGACGAATGGATCGCGAAGGCTCACAGCACCACACCACTGACCGCGGCCGAGTGGCAAGCCTGGGATGCCGGCATGCACGGCTACTACTCCGATGCCCGGGTCGCCTGGCCCGGCGTGGTGGTGCGGGTCGGCTCACCGATAGTCGGCGCGCTGGCTGCACCGGTCGCGCTGCGCGTTCTGCGTGGACGTCGGCGCCCACCACAGCGTCGCGGCGCCGTCGATTCGGCCGAAATCGGAGCCGCGATCGACGCCGTCATCGACTCGACGCTCGCCCCGTGGTTTCGATCGCCGTTTCGCGAGGGCACCGAATCCGGCATGGACCCGGCGTTGCGGGTGGCGGTCACCGCGGCCGCATCGGCGGCGGTGACCGCCGCGCTCAGCACCGCCCCGACGCCCGCCGTGCATGCGCACAACGGTGGCCGGAGGTCCGCCTGGGTGAAGCCGCGGAAATTGGCGTTGCCGGAGCCGTCGGCGCTCGGCGGGGCAGTCGACAGGCGGATCTACCGCGAGGTCTTTCGCCAGTTGTGTCCGGCAGTATTCCGCGCGATCGACCTGGCCATAGACCTTCCCGTTGAGTTAGCGGTCATCAGCTCGATCCCAATGGCGTGGCGTCGCGCTCCGTTGGACCATTCCTACAGCTGGCCGATCGTCTCCGCGTTCTTCCGCGACGAGGTGGGGCTGGTATTGGCCGAGGAATTTTGGCAGCGCAGTCGGGCGTATCAGGATGCGCTGTCGACGCGCTACTGGTGGCCGACCAGAGATTTCGTGATGGTCTGCGACCGGCCCGTCGACCTGCATGTCGAAGGCACCGCGGATTCACACCGGCTGCACAACGCGGCCGGGCCGGCGATCCGGTGGGCCGACGGCTGGGCGCTGTACTTCTGGCATGGCATCCAGGTACCCGCCGATCTGATCGAAACCGATTGGGCGCCGGATCGAATCCTGACCGAACCCAATGCCGAGATCCGCCGCTGCGCTATCGAACGCACGGGCTGGGATCGCTTCATCGCCACCGCTGGGTTCAGGGAACTCGACCGGGCTGCTGATCCGGCCAACCCCGGGCAACTGCTGCGCCTCTATGACCTGCCGAACCGACTGCTCGGCGGCGCCGCGCATGTCCTGGTGGCCACCAACGCCACCCGTGAACGCGACGGCAGCCGCCGTAGTTTCGGGCTGACCGTTCCCGTCGACTGCCGTAGTGCCCTGACCGCCGCGGCATGGACCTTCGACCTCGCCGAGGCCGAGTACATCAACCTGGCCCGGGCCACCTGACCCGCGGTCCGACCCGAGAGGAGTGCCGATCATGGCAACTATCAACGAGCTGGCCTCAACCACCGGAATCACTGTCGTCACCGAGCATGACGCCGACCTCGACATCCCCGTGCTGTCCGGCATGCAACGCCAAGGCGACGTGCTGGTGCTGCCCGCCGCGGTCACTGCCAGTACCGCGGTGCCGGCGTCGGGAACCGCGGTGGTGCGCGCTGACAACGGTGGCAACACCCACGCCGTCTATGCCGCCGACGGACCTGTCTACTGCGACACCAATGCAGCTGGGAGCCTTCGCGTCGCCACCCTCACGGTGCCTCACGGTTCCACCGCCTATCTGGGCCATCCCGAACACGGCTATATGGGTATCGGGGCGGGCAGCTA
Source organism: Mycobacterium sp. (assembly GCA_039922455.1). Classification (GTDB taxonomy): domain Bacteria; phylum Actinomycetota; class Actinomycetes; order Mycobacteriales; family Mycobacteriaceae; genus Mycobacterium. The sequence goes on from JBDTEP010000139.1 coordinate 2,825, forward strand.
CGAGATCCGTCGGCAACGCGAAATGGCCGGACGGGCGCGGCTGGTCGCTGACTGAGGACGCGCGATTGCGGTCGGGGCGCGCCCTAATCGGTTTCGGATCCAGGTACCGCAGTGGTTTGCGACCAGAGCCGCTTGTTGAAACCGCCTCCACGAGTACTCCGTCGCGCAGCTGATCAAGCCATGGCTGCAGGCGTGGGAGCTGACGCTGGTCACCGCGACACCGTAGAGGTCACCTGAAATTAGCG
>JBDTEP010000140.1:0-21675 GCA_039922455.1 Mycobacterium sp.
GGTGCAAGCCCCGGGAGAGCGCAATGCGGGCCCCGCCGACCACGGCCCCGCCGAGGCTGACCAGCAGCCCGGACTCGTGGTGCAACGGGGTCAGGCAGTACACGGTGTCATTGGGGCCCAGGGCGGCTGTGGACGCGGTGCCGAACGCCGACAGCGCCCAGCGGTAATTGGTGATCTGTTTGGCCACCAATTCGCCGGCCACCGTGCCGAAAGCAACGAATGCCAGGTCGCGGGCGTATCCCGGGTTGGGCCGGTACCAGCCGGGCAGCTCGACGGCGTCCGGGTCGATCTGTTCCATATCGACGACGTCGACGTCGGCGGGCAGGGCCAGGTCACGCGTCTCACCGCCGCCGAGTACCAGCAGCTTGCAGTCCAGTTTGCGGGCCGTCGCCAGCGCCTTGTCGAGGTTGACCGGTCCGGCGATGATCTCGGCGACGCCACCGAGGCGGGCGGCCGCAACCAGATCCCCGTCCGGCGGCATCAGCACGGCGACCGCGCCCAGCCGGGACAGCGCCGCGATGGCGACCATGGCGCTGGGCCGGGTGGCCATCAGCACCCCGACGTGGACGCCCTGGCGCACCCCGACGTCGATCAGCCCGCGGACGACGTTGTCGATCCGCCTGTCGACCGCCTCATAGGTGTGAACCCGCCCGTCGAACAGCAGGAATTCTCCGTCGGGTGCGTCAGCTGCCTGCTCGGCGATGATGCGGCCCAGGGAGATTCGGGTGTGGTCGTTGATCTGCCCCAGCCGGGCCAACCGCGGCAGGGTGCGCGCGGTCTCGATCGCCATGGTGCGCATCGACTTCTGCGCCGCGACCACGGCGTCGGCCGCACCCCGCGCCAGCGTCAGCGCGACGCCGGAGGCCTCCCCGAGGCCGTGCGCGATCCGCGACGTCATCGCGACGCCGCCCTTGGCCCGCTCGGAGGTCTGATCGGCCATCAGCGCCACACCCGCGGGCTGCGGGCCCTGACCCGACTGCCAAAGCACCCAGTCGGCGACCGTCGGCCAGGTCAATTCGGCGGCCTTGGACCCGACCACCAGACCGAAGTGCCCTGCCCGCAGCAGGTACTCGAACACCCTGGCGTTGGGTGCGGCGCGGCGGATACCGCGGACCGCCACCGGCTGCCCGATGTCGTCGACCTCGCCGACGAACGCCAGCACCGGACAGGTGATGTCGGTCAACGTGACCAGTTGCCCGTTGATCGCGAAACCACCGGTCATCATCCGGTTGTGCGCGATGAACTGCTTGAGCAGCTCCGCGATCGCCGGACCCGACCAGGCGATCCACCCCTCGGACTCCAGGAACCGCCGCTGTGCCTCGCGCGGCAGCAGCGCCTCCCGGTCGTGCAGCTGGCGCAGGAAGTCCATCCGGGCTTTCGCCGTCTTGAGCGGGTCCATCATCTGGAAGCCGAGGCGTGCCTGCCAACCCGCGATGTCCAGCCGGTTGAAGACGTGGTCGGCCATGAAGGAGGCGACGCCGGAGGCCAGGTTGGGCGGCAAACCCATCGGCAGAGCGGCCAAGGTATCCACCGGTGAGCCGAACGCGATGATGCTGGCGATGCTCTTGGAATGCCGGTATGCGCCGGCCTGATAGGCGAACATGCCGCCCTGGGAGTAGCCGGCCACGTGCACATCGCGCCCGGTCGCCTCGGCGACGGTGTCGATCGCGTGGCTGAGCCCGACGATGTGGTCGGCCAGATTGCGGCGCATCCCGCCCTCGACCTCGTCGGGTGAGCCGAAGTCGATCACCCAGGGATCGACGCCGGCTGCGTGCAGGATGCCGACCGCGCCCTCCTCACGGGTGACGTCCCACATGTTGGCCGACATCATCATTGGGTGCACCAGCAGCACCGGCGGCCCGGGCTGCGGCTGGCCGGGCCGGTTGTCCGGCGGAAAATAGCGCCGCAGCTTGTACATCGGGTCGCTCTCGACGATCTGGAACGGCGACGGCACGGTCCCGGTCTCCAGGCCGCCCCAGCGCAGCACCTCCAGACCGTTCTGTGCGGTGGCCATCAGCCACTCGACCGGCCGGGTGATGGCCGCCAAGTTCAGATCCACCGCTGCTCCCCTACTCGCCGCCTGATCGTCAATGACGTGCACATTCTGGCATATCAGCGGGGTCGGCCCGGCTCGTTCGGCCACCGGCGGCAGGCAGTAGCGTTCCAGCAGTGGCACACCTGCTCGGAGCCGAGGCTCTTCATCTGCGGTACGCCACCGGCGTGGTGCTCGACTCGGTGACCCTCGGGGTCAATGACGGCGCACGAATCGGCATTGTCGGCCGCAACGGCGAGGGCAAGTCCAGCCTGCTTCGGCTACTCGCCGGCGTTGCGACGCCCGACTCCGGCCGGGTCACGCACCGCACCGGCTTGCGGGTCGGGCTACTGGACCAGGCCGACATCCTCGACCCCGACCGCACCCTGGGGGCGACTCTGGTCGGCGACCAGGCCGACCACGAGTGGGCCTCGCATCCGCGGATTCGTGACGTGGTCGACGGGCTGGTATCCGACATCGCTTGGGACGCGACCATCTCCGGGCTGTCCGGCGGGCAGCGCCGCCGGGTCCAGCTGGCCACGTTGCTGGTCGGCGAATGGGATGTGATCGGTCTCGACGAGCCCACCAACCACCTCGATGTCGAAGGGATCACCTGGCTGGCCGGCCACCTTCAGCAGCGCTGGGCCCGCAACACCGGCGGGCTGTTAGTGGTCACCCACGACCGCTGGTTCCTCGACGAGGTGGCCACCACCACCTGGGAGGTACACGACGGAGCCGTCGCGCCCTTTGAAGGCGGCTACGCGGCCTACGTGCTGCAGCGGGTGGAGCGCAACCGGATGAGCGCAGCCAGTGAAGCCAAGCGGCAGAACCTGTTACGCAAGGAGTTGGCCTGGCTGCGCCGCGGTGCGCCGGCCCGCACCGCCAAGCCGAAGTTCCGCATCGAGGCCGCCAACGCGCTGATCGCCGACGTCCCCCCGCTGCGCGACAATGTCGAGCTGGTCAAGCTGGCAACGGCACGGCTGGGCAAGGACGTCATCGACTTACTGGACGTCTCGGTCTCCTTCGACGGCCGGCAGGTGCTGCGCGACATCGAGTGGCGGATCGGCCCCGGTGAGCGCACCGGAATCGTCGGCGCCAACGGTGCCGGGAAGTCCACCCTGCTCGGGCTGATCACCGGCACGGTGACGCCCGACACCGGACGGGTCAAACGCGGCAAGACGGTCCGGCTGGAGATGCTCGATCAGCAATCCGGGGAGCTGGCGGCGCTGGTCGACGATCGGGTGGCCGACGTGCTGGGCAGGCTGCGCAACGACTACCAGGTCGACGGACGGGAGATGACACCGGCGCAACTGCTGGAGCGGCTCGGGTTCGGCAGCGCGCAACTGTCGGCTCGGGTGGGTGAACTCTCCGGCGGGCAACGACGGCGGCTTCAGTTGATGCTCACCCTGCTGGCCGAACCGAACGTGCTCGTGCTCGACGAGCCCACCAACGACGTCGACACCGAAATGCTGACCGCCACCGAGGACTTGTTGGACTCCTGGCCGGGCACGCTGATCGTCGTCTCCCACGACCGGTATCTGTTGGAGCGGGTCACCGATCAGCAGTACGCGATCCTGGACGGCCGGCTGCGGCATCTGCCGGGCGGTGTCGACGAGTACCTGCAGCTGGCCGCTGACGCGCGGCGAGTGCCGGTCTCGCGGCCCGCACCTACCGCTACCGGCTCGTTGTCGGGAGCCGAATTGCGTGCCGCCCAGAAGGATCTGGCCGCTGTGGATCGCCGGCTGGCGCGGTTGGCCGAACAGATCGAGGCCAAGCATCACGAACTCGCCGCGCATGAACAGTCCGACCATGTGGGCTTGGGCGGGCTCACCCGGGAGCTGCGGGCTCTCGAGGACGAGGTGGCTGAGCAGGAAGGCCGTTGGCTGGAGCTGTCGGAGATCGTCGAATAGGGACTGCGCCACACCGAGCAGCGACGTGCTTCGCGTCAGCGCCGCTCGAAATGCTGATAGTCCACCGGCGACTTCCAGGTGCCACCCCAGCGCCAGCCGGCGTCGGTGAAGACGCGCACCGCCGAGTCGCCGGCATGCAGCAGTCCCGGCTCGATCCGGTGCCGGTCCAGATAGACCGCGGCGTTCTTCGGCTCGAATTTGCCGTGGTCGACCGAAGGGTTCAGTAGCGGGTTGAGGTCGACGGCCCGGCCGTATGCGTGCTGCGCCCACTTGCCCGAGCCCGGGATGCGCCGGCAGTTGAACGCCGAGGTGTTGTTGTCCTCCATGGACAGCTCATCCTCGGCGCCCCGGTAGTGGGCGACCGACCGCATCTTCTCGACCGGGTAGTCCAGCCGGTACAGCCGCTCGAATATCGCGATGACCTGCCCAACCACTTCCCGGTGCACGATCAGCTCGCCACGGTGTGGCAGGGCGTCGAATCCGAGGTGGGTGAGCGTGACACGTCGCAGTTGTGCCGGGTCGATCGGGCAGCCGGGGTGCCAGCTGGCGCCGAGTTCGGTGGCCGTGACACCGGCGACGGTGGCCGGCGCGGGTCGGGCGTCGACGGACGGCGGTGCCGAAGTCTGTGTCGGCGCGGGTGGCGCGCCGGTGCATTGCGCCAACAGCCCGCAGACCGCGATCGCCGTTGCCAGGCGCCACGTTCTCGACTTGGTTCGACGGCCGTTAATGCGCCCACGCTAGCGCAACGCGTAGTGGGCTCACTGTCGCCCTCGAGCTGTCGCCCTCGAGCGGCATCGGGCGAAGAAGGGCGTCGGGCTAGCGAGCCTGGGCCGGTAACACGCCAGGCGAAGTGCGAGGTTGACGCCTCTTGTGCTTCGTGCACACCGGCTTACTTGACTCCGGTCAGCTGACCGGAGTGGTGTGCATGGCAGTCGGCTTCGTATGCGACGGCGGTTTCAGGCCGAGGCGGTGCATGAGCCAACTGGTGTTGTACCAGTGGACCCGGTAAGCACAATTCGCGTTCGGTAAAGGTAGACATACCGAATACGATTTGCGCCCGATTTGCGCCCGTTACACGATTGGGCCGCTTGCAACCGACTGGCGATCCGGTATCCGAGGAAGAGTGTCGCGTGGGGTGTTCCAAGGGCAGTACGCCACAATAGTGGCGGCACTGATGGCTGCCGCCTTTTCGTCGCCGAATCCGCGTTTGTTGAACATCATGACTACTGTGCCCCACGATTCAACGCCGGCGTCGATCGCGTTGCAGATGACATGCCCGGCAGTATGGAATTTTTCAGGGTCGGCGAGGTTGTAGCCGAGTTTGTGGATGGCGGCATCGAAGGCATCGTCTTGCCGTGGGGTGGCGTTGGCAGGTGCGGCGAGGAGTACGCCGACGCACATGAGAATACCCACAACACCAGCGGCGACTACACGGGTGACCAGACGCAGCACCGAAGTTATCTTGTTGGTCGATGCAATACGAACAGCGTGGCCGAAAGACCGTATTGATTCGATCAGCGATGGAACAGATGGAACAATCAGTAGTCCGCAACGACGATTTGAAATTCCGTACCCATTGATAACTTTGTACCTATTCATGGGTCTACGTTTTAGCAATTGTGCTATTAGTCTCATTTTGTCGTCGCCACATATCGACCGGAGTTGAAGCAAACCAGTGCGCGGCCCCGGCGTGAGTCCCCCGGTCGGGCGCGTTCGATGCCGCCGAGAGGCAACGGGAGCTGCACATTCTGCCCCCACCCGCGTCGCTGCGGAACCAGTCGGGCAGCGCGGATGGACTCGGACTCAGCTGCCTCAATGGGCGACACGCGGACGACGGCGCTTACACGGCCGAAAGAACCACCCGCACACACAAGAACCCTAAATCGCTTCTGACCGTCGCCCCTCGCAGTGGTCATAGCGGCTCCCATATAACGGATTATCGTTAGTTATAACATTGATCCTAAGAACTCTTCTTTGTCAAGATTTATATCTGTTAGAATAGTCACATCGATATTCATGCAGTCGATGGCCTTGATGAGGCGTCGTCGCGGGGTGATGTGAGAGCGACGCCGAGGCCTCGGTGACCCGACGCACCGGCCCCTCACGCCGATAACTCGCGCGGACACGAATAGCTAATTCAGACCCACGTCCTAGCCGGTGATCCACCGGCGCTGCCGCGCCGCGCGTTCCCGGAGGCCGACCAGCTGATCGGCGACCCGGGCCGGTGCGGTCCCGCCGCGGGCGTCGCGGGATGCCACCGAACCCTCGACCGTCAGCACGTCACGCACCCGCGGCTTCAGGTCGGGACTGATCGCGGCCAGTTCGGCGTCGGTCAGTTCGTCCAGGCCGACGCCACGCTGCTCGGCGACCCGCACCGCGGCGCCCGCCGCCTCGTGCGCAAGCCGGAACGCAACGCCTTGACGTACCAGCCATTCGGCGACATCGGTGGCCAGTGTGTAGCCCGCCGGCGCCAGCGCCGCCATCCGCTCGGTGTCGAACCGCAGAGTGCCGACCAGCCCGGCCGTCGCCGGCAGTAGCAATTCGAGCTGGGCGGCCGAATCGAACACCGGCTCCTTGTCTTCCTGCAAGTCCCGGTTGTAGGCCAGCGGCTGGGCTTTCAGTGTCGCCAGCAACCCGGTCAGGTTGCCGATCAGCCGGCCGGACTTACCGCGGGCCAACTCGGCGATGTCGGGGTTCTTCTTCTGCGGCATGATCGAACTGCCGGTCGACCAGGAGTCGTGCAGGACGGCGTACCCGAATTCCGTTGAACTCCATAAGATGATGTCTTCGGCCAGCCGGGACAGGTCGACGCCGATCATCGCGAACACGAATGCGGCCTCGGCGGCGAAATCGCGGGAGGCCGTGGCGTCGATCGAGTTGTCCGCGGCGGCCGCGAAGCCGAGTTCGGCGGCGATGGCGTCTGGGTTCAGGCCCAGTGACGAGCCGGCCAGCGCACCCGACCCGTACGGTGACACCGCGGCGCGGGCGTCGAAGTCGACGATGCGGTCCACGTCGCGCAGCAGCGGGTGGGCATGAGCGAGCAGGTGGTGGGCCAGCAGCACCGGCTGCGCAGACTGCAGATGTGTCTTGCCCGGCATGATGGCGCTCGGATGGGCGACGGCCTGGGCGGCCAGGGCGTCGACCACGTCGAGCACCCCGGTGGCGACGCGCCGGACCGCGTCCCGCAGCCACATCCGAAACAGCGTGGCCACCTGGTCGTTTCGCGACCGTCCGGCGCGAAGCCGGCCGCCCAGATCGGCACCGACCCGGTCGATCAGGCCGCGCTCCAGGGCGCCGTGCACGTCCTCGTCGGTGACCAGCGGGCCGAAACTGCCGTCGGCGACGTCCGCGCCGAGGCTGTCGAGTCCGGCCAGCAGCCCGTCACGCTGTTCGTCGGAGAGCAGCCCGGCGCCGTGCAGCACCTTGGTGTGCGCCTTGGACGCGGCGACGTCGTAGGGGGCGAGCACCCAGTCGAAATGGGTTGACTTGCTCAGCGCGGCCAGCGCATCGGACGGCCCCTCGGCAAACCGCCCGCCCCACAGCGAGCCCTCGTTGGTGCTCATGCGGGAGTCACGCGCGCTGGTCCCGAGCCGACGCGATCTTCGAACTCAACCCATGGATCTCGACGAAGCCGCGGGCGGCGGTCTGGTCGAAGGTGTCGCCCTCGTCGTAGGTGGCCAGGTTGAAGTCGTACAGCGACTCCGCGCTGCGCCGGCCGTTCACCGCAATGTGCCCGCCGTGCAGCACCAGCCGCACCTCGCCGGTCACGTGCTGCTGGGTGTGGGCGACGAAGGACTCCAGGGCTGACTTCAGCGGCGAATACCACAGTCCGTCGTAAACCAGCTCGGCCCACTTCTGGTCGGTGTGCCGCTTGTACCGGCCCAGCTCCCGCTCCAGGGTGACGTGCTCGAGTTCGGTGTGGGCGGTGATCAGCACCATCGCGCCGGGAGCCTCGTAGATCTCGCGGCTCTTGATACCCACCAACCGGTCCTCGACCACGTCGAGTCTGCCCACGCCCTGCGCCCCGGCGCGGCGGTTGAGCTCCACGATCGCCTCGAGCACGCTGACGGTCCGGCCGTCGATAGAGACCGGAACCCCGCGTTCGAAGCCGATGATCACCTCGTCCGGGGTGTTCCAGTTGACGGTCGGGTCCTCGGTGTAGTCGTAGACGTCCTTGGTCGGCGCGTTCCACAGGTGCTCCAGGAACCCGGTCTCCACCGCCCGGCCCCACACGTTCTGGTCGACGGAGAACGGCGAGCGCTTGGTGACGTTGATCGGGATGTCGTTCTGCTCGGCAAACGCGATGGCCTTCTCCCGGGTCCAGGCGTAGTCGCGGACCGGGGCGAGCACCTTCAGATCCGGTGCCAACGTGGCGAACCCGACCTCGAAGCGCACCTGGTCGTTGCCCTTACCGGTACACCCGTGCGCGACGGTGCCACCGCCGTGCTCACGGGCCGCGGCCACCAGATGCTTGACGATCAGCGGCCGACTGATCGCCGAGACCAGCGGGTAGCGGTCCATGTAGAGCGCATTGGACTGGATCGTGGGTAGGCAGTAACCCTCGGCGAACTCGTCGCGGGCGTCGACCACGACGGCTTCTACGGCCCCGCAGTCCAGGGCCCGCTGGCGCACCACCTCCATGTCCTCGCCACCCTGGCCAAGGTCGATGGCGACGGCGACGACTTCGCGGCCGGTCTCCTTGCCGATCCAGCTGATCGCCACCGAGGTGTCCAGGCCGCCGGAATACGCCAGGATGACGCGTTCGGACATCGAGATCTCCTTGCTTCGTGTTCTATCTGGGTTCTAGTGCAGGTCTTTGAAGGTGGCGGCGAGCTCGGTGCCGGTCATCGGCTCGCGGGCCGCCACAAAGATGGTGTCATCCCCGGCGATGGTGCCGACGACGTACGGTAGCGCGGCCCGGTCGATCGCACTGGCCAGGTAGTCCGCCGCACCGGGTGGGGTGCGCAGCACAGCGAGGTTTCCGGTGGCGTCGGTGGAGACCAGCAGCTCCCCCAGCAGCCGGCACAGCCGGTCGGTGCCGCCGGATACCCCGCGCACCGGGCTGCCGTCCTCGGGAATGACGTATCCCCCGACCCCTCCTCCAGCGCCCCGCAGCTTCACCGCACCCAGTTCCTCCAGGTCTCGTGACAAGGTGGCCTGGGTGACCTCGATGCCGTCGGCGGCCAGCAGCACGGCCAGCTCGGTCTGGCTGCGCACCGGCTCTGAGGACAGCACCTCCACGATGCGGGCTTGGCGGCCCACCCGCGACACCGGGCTCTCCGGTCTGCTCATCGGGATCGTTCCAGCAACCACACCAACAGCGCCTTCTGCGCGTGCAACCGGTTCTCGGCCTCGTCCCACACCGCGCTGCGCGGCCCGTCGATCACCGCGTCGGTGATCTCGTCGCCGCGGTGCGCCGGAAGGCAGTGCAGCACAGCAACTTCCGAATCAGCGAGGGCGACGAGTTCCGCGTTGATCTGGTAGGGGCGAAACGGCGCGACGCGGTCTATCCCGTCATCCTCCTGGCCCATCGAGGTCCAGGTGTCGGTGACCAGCACGTCGGCACCGACAGCGGCGTCGGCCGCATCGGTGGTGACGATGACCGAGGCGCCGGTATCTGCGGCGCGCTGTCGGGCGGCCGCGACCACGACGGGGTCGGGGGTGAAACCGTCGGGTGCGGCGACGGTGACGTGCACCCCGGCGGTGACGCCACCGAGTAGCAGCGAGTGCGCCATATTGTTGGCGCCGTCACCGAGGTAGGTCAACTTCAGACCGCGCAGGGCGCCTTTGCGTTCGGCGAGGGTCTGCAGGTCGGCCAGTACCTGGCAGGGGTGGAATTCGTCGGAGAGCGCGTTGACGATCGGCACCGTGGCGGTGCCGGCCATCGCGGCCAGCCGATCCTGGGCGAAGGTGCGCCACACGATGGCGTCCACGTAGCGCGACAGCACCCGCCCGGTGTCCTCAAGGGTTTCGTCACGGCCCAGCTGCGTGCTGCGGCCGTCGACGACGACAGCGTGCCCACCCAATTGAGCGATGCCCATCTCGAAGGAGAACCGGGTGCGGGTGGAGTTCTTGTCGAAGATCACCGCGACCCCGCGCGGGCCCTCCAGCGGTCGGCGGGAGAACGGTGCCTTCTTCAGCTCTGCGGCCAGCGAAAGGATTTCGGCCTGCTCGCCCGGGGTGACGTCGTCGTCGCGCAGGAAATGGCGGGTCATGACGAAACCTCCTCCGCGGCCGTCAACACGCCCGGCAGGGCGGTGATGAAGCTGTCGATCTGTTCGTCGGTGACGATCAGCGGCGGGGCCAACCGGACCACATTCGCCGCGGCGGCGTTGACCAGGAACCCGGCGTCGCGGGCCGCCAGCTCGACGTCTTTGGCCTTCGGCGCGGTCAGCACCACGCCCTGCAGTAGCCCCTTGCCGCGCACATGGTCGACCAGCGGATGGTGCAGTTCCTCGATGCCGTGACTCAGAGTCTTGCCCAGCATTCCGGCCCGGGCGATCAGGTCATCGTCGGCCAGCGCCTTGAGCACCGCCAGAGCGGCTGCGGTGCAGATCGGGTTGCCGCCGAAGGTGCTGCCGTGCATGCCGGGAGTCAGAAGGTCACCGGCCGCCCCGACCGCCAGGCAGGCGCCGATCGGCAGGCCGCCGCCGAGGCCCTTGGCCAGCGTGATGATGTCCGGGATGATGCCGTCGTGCTGGTGGGCGTAGAAGGCTCCGGTGCGCCCGACGCCGGTCTGCACCTCGTCGAACACCAGCAGTGCGCCGTGCGCGGCGGTGATCCCCCGGGCCTCGGCGAGGTAGCCGGCGGGTGGGACGACGACGCCGCCCTCCCCCATGATCGGCTCCAGGAACACCGCCGCGGTGGTCGAATCCACTACGGCGGCCAGGGCTTTGGTGTCCCCGTAGGGCACGTGGGTGACCTCACCCGGCAGCGGCTCGAACGGCGCCTGCTTGTCGGGCTGGCCGGTCAAGGCCAGTGAACCCATCGTCCGGCCGTGGAATGCCCCTTGGGCGGCAACAATTTTCGTTTTACCGGTAAGCCGAGTCATCTTGAAGGCCACTTCGTTGGCCTCGGTGCCCGAATTGCAGAAGAAGACCCGTGCCGCTGCGCCGAGATGGCCCACCAGGCCCTCGGCCAGCGCGATGCCCGGTTCGGTCGCATACAGATTGGAGGTGTGGCCCAGCGTGCCCAGCTGGGCGGTAACGGCCTCGATCAGGCCCGGATGCCGATGTCCGAGCAGGTTGACGGCGATTCCACCGAGCAGGTCGACGTAGTCCTTACCCGCCTCGTCGGTCACCACCGCACCGTCACCGCTGACCAGTGCCAGCGGCGGCGTGCCGTAGTTGTTCATCATCACCGTCGACCACCGGGACAACAGCCCGTCGCCATTAGTCATAGCTTCACCACCTTGGTTCCGGTGCCGGCGTTCGTGAACAACTCGACGAGCACGCAGTGTTCGACTCGGCCGTCGATGATATGGGCGCTGGGCACCCCGCCGAGGACGGCGCGCAGGCATGCTTCGACTTTGGGGATCATCCCCGATTCCAGCTTCGGTAGCAGTTGGGCCAACGTCGTGGTGTCGATCTCGCTGACCAGCGAATCGGTGTCCGGCCAATCGGTGTAGAGGCCGTCGACGTCGGTGAGCATCAATAGTTTCTCCGCGTGCAGCGCTTCGGCCAGTGCGGCCGCGGCGGTGTCGGCGTTGATGTTGTGCACGACGCCGTCCGGGTCGGGCGCCAAGGTGGAGACCACCGGAATCCGTCCCGCGGCAATCAGATCCAGCACCGCAGCGGTGTTGACCTGGTCGATGTCACCTACCAGGCCGATATCGGTGGCAACCCCGTCGACGGTGACGCTGCGCCGCACCGCGGTGAACAGCGCCGCGTCCTCACCGGTGATCCCGACGGCGTAGGGCCCGTGGGCGTTGATCAGCCCGACGAGTTCCCGGCCCACCTGGCCGAACAGCACCATGCGCGCCACATCGAGCACTTCCGGTGTGGTGACCCGGAATCCACCCTTGAAGTCACCTTCGATGCCAAGCCGTTTGAGCATGGTGCTGATCTGCGGGCCGCCGCCGTGCACCACCACCGGCTGGATGCCGCAGTTACGCAGAAACGCCATATCGGCGGCGAACGCGTGTTTGAGGGTGTCGTCCGTCATGGCGTTGCCGCCGTATTTGACGACGATGATCTTGCCGTGCAGTTGTTTGAGCCACGGCAGGGCTTCGGCGAGCACCTGGGCTTTGACGTGCGTGGTCGGTTCGCTCATGAGCTTTGCCTCCGCCGACGATGCAGAGTGGAGCTTGCGGAGCGATGAGGAGGAGGGGGAATCATGAGCTATACGCCGAGTTCTCTTCGACGTAGGCGTGGGACAGGTCGGTGGTGCGCACCATAGCGTGCCCGTCGCCCTGGTTCAGTTCCACGGTGACGTGGATATCGGTTCCGGACAGGTCGACCTCGCGGGCGCCCGGCATCGGCGCTCCGGCACTGAACACCGGGGAATCGTTGAAGGACACCGTGATCCGGTCCGGGTCGATGGTAAACGGCACCATTCCGACCGCGGCCAGCACCCGACCCCAGTTCGGGTCGGAACCGAACAGCGCGGTTTTGACCAGGCTGTCGCGAGCGATGATCCGGGCGGCGATCAGCGCGTCGTCGTCGCCGCCGGCACCGGCGACGGTGATCGTCACCCGCTTGGTGACGCCCTCGGCATCGGCCTGCAGTTGAGCACACAGGTCATCGCAGGCGGCCAGCACCGCGGCGTCGAGATCATCTTGGCTGGGCGTGATCTCGCTGGCGCCCGAGGACAGCAGCAGCACCGTGTCGTTGGTGGAGCAGCTGCCGTCGATGTCGAGGCGGTCGAACGTCAACGCAGTGGCCCGGCGCAGCGCCCGGTCGAGCGTCTGCGCGTCGGCTTTGGCATCGGTGGTGAGCACCACCAGCATGGTGGCCAGCGACGGCGCCATCATGCCCGCACCTTTAGCCATCCCACCCAGGTTCCAGTTGTCCTTATGGTGCAGCGCAACCCGTTTGGGCACGGTGTCGGTCGTCATGATCGCGCGGGCGGCTTCGTCGCCGCCGACCAGTCCGCCGGCCATCTCCCGCACCACTTCGGCGACCCCGGCCAGCAGCTTGTCCATCGGCAGCCGGTCACCGATCAGCCCGGTGGAGCAGACCGCCACTTCGGCGGCGCCGGTCTCGGTGCCCCAGTCCGACAGTGCGGCGGCGACGGCTTCGGCGGTGGCGTGGGTGTCGGCGAATCCGCCCGGACCGGTGCAGGCGTTGGCGCCACCAGAATTGAGGATCACCGCGCGCAGCCGTCCGCCGACCAGTACCTGCCGGCTCCACTGGACCGGCGCCGCCTTGACCTGGTTGCTGGTGAACACGCCGGCAGCCGCGTAGTCCGGCCCCTCGTTGAACACCAGTGCCAGGTCGGGCTTCCCGGAAACCTTGATGCCGGCGGCGATTCCGGCGGCCCGGAAGCCGCCGGGCGCGGTGACACCCTGCTCGCGCAGCAGTCGCATGTCGGTCACGGTGCGACCCCCACTACCGAGAGCCCCTCGGCCTCGGGCCAGCCCAGCGCCAGGTTCATCGCCTGGACTGCGGCGCCGCCGGTGCCTTTGACGAGGTTGTCGATTGCGGCGATCGCGATGAACGTCGAGGCGTCCTCGTCGACGGCGACCGCCAGGTGGGCGGCGTTGCTGCCGATCACCGATCCGGTTTTGGGTAGCTGGCCTTCCGGCAGCAGATGCACGAACGGTTCGTCGTGGTAAGCGTTTTCGTAGACGGCGCGCAGTTCCGACAGTGGCGCTTTTGTTTTCGCGGTGCAGGTCGCCAGAATGCCCCGCGACGTGGGGATCAGCACCGGGATGAAGGAGACGGTGACGTCGCGGTGAGTGACCGCCCGCAACCCCTGGCTGATCTCCGGGGTGTGCCGGTGGGCGCCGCCGATGTTGTAGGCGCGCGCCGAGCCGATCACCTCCGAGCCGAGTAGGTCGACTTTGGCGGCCTTACCTGCGCCCGAGGTGCCGCTGACCGCGACCACCGCGACATCCGGCTCGATCAGGCCGGCGGCCACGGCCGGGAACAGTGCCAGCAAGGCAGCAGTCGGGTAGCACCCCGGCACCGCGATCCGCCGGGCGCCGACGAGCTGATCGCGCGCCCCGGGCAGCTCCGGCAGCCCGTAGGGCCAGGTGCCGGCGTGCGCCGAGTCGTAGAACCGTTCCCAGTCGGTCGGGTCGCCGAGGCGGAAGTCCGCGCCGCAGTCCACCACCAGGGTGTCCGGGTCGAGTTGTTCGGCCAGTACCGCCGAATGTCCGTGTGGCAGACCGAGGAATACGACGTCGTGGCCAGCGAGGGTGTCGACCTCGGTCGGTTCGAGCACCCGGTCGGCCAGCGGCACCAGGTGAGAGTGCTGTTCGCCCAGCGTGCTGCCGGCGTTGCCGGCGGCGGTCAGCGCACCGATGCTCAGCCGGCCGTCGGCGTAGGCGGGGTGCCCAAGCAGCAGCCGCAGGATTTCACCGCCGGCGTACCCGCTGGCACCGGCCACGGCCACCTTGATTGCTTTGGTCACCCCGGCAATTTTGCATGACTATGCGTTCTAATGCAAATCAATTAGCCTGCCCTCGGGTGATCGAGCTGGGGTTTCTACCGCGAGCGTGCGTGTCTCCGCTCGACACGCCGGGCGTGCGGCCGGAAACACGCACTCTCGTGGAGGTTAGTCGATGCTCCACGCGGACTCACGACGCGGTCATTCGCAATCTGAATCGCGGTATGCCTCGAGAAGACGCAGCCATACTTCGCTGATCGTCGGGAAGCACGGCACGGCGTGCCAGAGTCGGCCGATGGGCACCCGCCCGGCGACGGCGATGGTCGCCGAGTGCAGCAACTCGGCGACACCGGGGCCCACCAACGTGACACCGACCAGGTACTCGTGGTCGGCGTCGACCACCATCCTCGCCCGCCCGGTGTAGCCGTCGGCGTGCAACTTGGCGCCCATCACGGCGTCGCCGATCTCCACGTCCACGACCCGCACCCGGTGACCCGCCTGTCGAGCCTGCTCGGCGGAGAGCCCGACCGCGGCAGCCTCGGGATCGGTGAAGAAGACCTGCGGCACCGCGTAGTGGTCTGCGGTGGCGGCATGTGCGCCCCACGGCGTGGTGTCCAACGGTGTTCCGGCCGCCCGCGCGCCGATCGCGTCACCGGCGATGCGGGCCTGGTATTTACCTTCGTGGGTCAACAGGGCCCGATGATTGACGTCGCCACAGGCGTACAACCAGCCGTCGCCGACGGCCCGCACCCGGCAGGTGTCGTCGATGTCCAGCCAGTCGCCGGGAGTCAGCCCCACGGTCTCCAGGCCGATGTCGTCGGTCAGCGCCGCACGGCCCGTGGCGAACAAGACCTCATCGACTTCCAGATCGGTGCCGTCGGTCAAGGCGAGCCGCACCGGGCTGGCAGCGGCGGGGCGGCGCAGTGTGGCGACCAAAACACCGGTGCGCACATCGACACCTAAGGCGGTGAGCCCGCGCGCGACGTACTCGCCGACGAAGGGCTCCATTCGCGGCAATAGTCCGGACCCGCGAACCAGCAGCGTCACCGCGGCGCCCAAGCCCTGCCAGGCGGTGGCCATCTCAACGCCCACGCCGCCGGCGCCGACGATCGCGAGTCGGTTCGGCACCGAATTAGCCTCGGTGGCTTTGCGATTGGTCCACACCCGAGCGTCGGCGATGCCGGGGAGATCCGGAAGCGCAGCGCGGGTTCCGGTGCAGATCACGACCGCATGCCGGGCCGTCAGCGTCGCCGCTTCGCCGCTCGCGGTGGTGACGGCCACCCGTCGCGGCCCGTCCAACCGCCCGTGACCGCGCACCAGCGTCGCGCCGATACCTGACACCCAGTCCGCTTGGCCGGCGTCATCCCAATTGCCCACGTATCGGTCGCGGCGGCCGAGAACCTCTCCGGCGGCAATCGGAGCGCTGACCGCCTCCCGAGCACCCGCGACGCGGCGGGTATCAGCCACCGCGAGCACCGGCCGCAGCAGGGCCTTGCTGGGCACGCAGGCCCAGTACGAACATTCGCCGCCGACAAATTCGCGTTCGACGATCGCCACGGTCAGCCCGGCGGCCCGGGCACGGTCGGCGACGTTCTCACCAACCGGACCGGCCCCGATCACGACGACGTCGTAAGGGTCGCCCTGCCGGAGTTCGGGTTGCTTCATCGACTCGAATCCTCTCGAAGCTTCCTGGCGAGGAAAGTGCGGATCAGCGCGGTGACCTCCGCCAGTGCAGACTCCAGCAGGAAGTGGCCGCCGTCGAGCAGGTGGATCTGCGCATCGGGGAGGTCCGTTGCGAAGGCTTCCGCACCGGCCGGGCCGAAGATCTCGTCGCCGCGACCCCAGACCGCGAGCAGTGGCACCTTGCTGGTGCGGAAGTAATCGTGCAGACGGGGATACAGCGGTGCGTTGGTGGCGTAGTCCAGCAACAGTTTGAGTTGCACGTGATCGTTACCGGGGCGGGAGATCAACGTGTAGTCGTGCCACCAGGATTCGGGGTCGACGAGGGTTTCGTCGGCGACTCCGGTGAGATATTGCCATCGAGTGGCCTCCAGAGTACGGAACTGCCGTACCGCCGTCTCGGTTTCAGGGGTCTGCGCAGCGTGGTAGTTCCACACCGTCTTCCAGAGTCCCTCGACGAATCCGGCGTCATAGCCGTTGTCGCTTTGCGTGATGATCGCCGTGATCGCAGCCGGGTCACCCAGCGCAAGCCGCGACCCGATGGGCGCACCGTAGTCCTGCACGTACATCGCGTAGCGGTTGATCCGAGGGCTCGCAGCAACCCGGCAGTCAGCTCGGTGAGCGCGTCGAAGGTGTAGTCGACGGGGACCAAGGCGGGTGCTTGCGGATCGCCCGCCTGGCGAAAGAACAACCGGTGCCCGCCGATGGTGAGGTAGCGGTGACGAACAGCGGCCATGGGAGGTTCCTCCAGCCGGGTGATGCATCCCAGCATGCCGCAGCCCGGGGCTAGACAACAGCCCGCGAGGGTGCGTTATCCCGGGAATTTCGCCGGCGCGTCGACCCGGGACACGCACACTCGCGCGGGAAATTACCCCCGCAGGGCGGCGCCGACGGCCTCGGCGGCGCGGGCCACCGCGGCGTCGCGGGCCGCACTGGCCTCGTCTTCGGTCAGGGTGCGGTCGGCCGCCCGGAAGCGCAGCGCGAATGCCAGCGACTTGCGGCCTTCCCCGACCTGCGGCCCGGTGTAGACGTCGAACAGGGCGATGTCCTCCAGCAGTTCGCCGGCGCCCTCGCGCACCGCGTCGGCCACCGACTGGGCGGTTACCTTCTCCTCGACCACTAGCGCGACGTCCTGGAACACCGCGGGGAACGGCGACACCCGCGGTGCGGGCAGCGACTGAGCACCGGGGATGGCGTCCAGGTTCAACTCGACCGCACAGGTGCCCTTGGGCAGCCCGGCTCGTTCGATGACCGCCGGATGCAGTTGCCCGGCATGCCCGATCACGGTCTGGCCGATCAGCACCACGGCACAGCGGCCCGGATGCCACGGCAGGTACGCTCCGGCGCGCAGCGTGACCTCGACACCGCCGGCCCGGGCGATGGTGCGGGCGGCCTCGATGGCGTCGGCGGCCTCGACGGGCCGGCCCGGCCCCCACGGGCCGCGCGGCTCGGCCAGACCAGTCAGCGCCACCGCAATGTGCTGCGGTTGACGCGGCAGGGCGTGGTCGAGTGCGGCGATCTCGGCGTCGGTGGGCCGCCTGTCAACCGCAAAGACATCGGTACGGCGGGCTGGTCCCGTCGGCTGCACCACCTGGGCGATCGCAAACAGAGCGACGTCACTGATCCCGCGGGACACGTTGCGCCCCAACGCTTCCAACAGGCTGGGAAGCAGGGTGCTGGCCAGCTGCGGCCGGTCGGCCTCCAGCGGGTTGAGCACGGACGCCGTGATGCGGCGCGGGTCGTCGTCGGCCAGCCCCCAGGTGTCGAACACCCCGGCGGGCAAGAACGGGGTGGGCAGCACCTCGACGTAGCCGGCCAACGCCAGCGACTTGCCGATCGCGCGTCGCCGCCGCTGGGTGTATGTCAGGCCGCGCCCCGCCGGTGCGGCGGGCAGCACCGACGGGATGGATTCCAGCCCTTCCAGCCGCAGCACCTCCTCGACCAGGTCGGCGGGCTGACGCAGGTCCGGGCGCCAGGTCGGCGGGGTGACGGTCAAGGTGTCGCCCGCGACCGAAACCGCACACCCGATCTGAGTCAGCCGCCGGGTGGTGGTGCCGTCGGGGTAGCGCACCCCGGCCGTGCGATCCGGCAGGTCGGCCGCGATCTCGATGGGGGCCGGGTTCCAGGTATCGATCGGCGGGTCACCGCGCCAGTCGGTCAGGGTGGGTTCAACGATTCCCCCGGCGATCTCGGCCAGCAGGGCCGCGCAGCGGTCCAGGACCGCCACCGAGATGGCCGGGTCGACGGAGCGTTCGTAGCGGCGTGCCGCCTCGCTGGGCAGGTGCAGCCGTCGCGCCGTGCGTGACACCGCGGCGGGGTCCCAGATCGCGGCCTCCAGCAGCACATCGGTGGAGTCCGCGCGCATTTCGGTGCTGCCCGAGCCCATTACGCCGCCGATCGCGGCGGTCGCGACGTCGTCGACGATGAGCACGTCGGCCGGTTCCAGCTTCCGTTCGACGTCATCGAGGGTGGTGACGGTCTCGCCGGCGCGGGCGAAGCGCACATCGAACCCGCCGGTGATCCGGGCCCGGTCGTGGGCGTGCATCGGGTGGCCGAGCTCGACCATGACGTAGTTGGTGGCGTCGACGGCCGGCGAGATCGCCCGGATCCCGCAGAGCGCCAGACGACGCTGCAGCCACCACGGCGATACCGCCGCGGGGTCGATGCCGGTGACTCCGCGCAGCGCGAAGCGGCGCACCCCGGTGCCCGGTTGCACGCTCAGCGGCCACCCCGGCCCGTCGGCAGGCAGCGCCGGCACTACGTCGCTGGAGGCCGGGTCTATGAAGTCGATATCCAACGCACACGCCAGATCGCGCGCCAGTCCGCGCACCGACATGCAGTAGCCCCGATCGGGGGTGATGGCCAGCTCGAACACCACGTCGTCCAGGCCGAGCACCGCCGCGGCGTCCGCACCCGGTTCGGCGGTGCCCGCCGGCAGCACCAGGATGCCGGAATGGTCCCCGGAACCACCTGAGCTCATGTGCAGTTCGGCCGCCGAACAGATCATCCCGTCGGAGGTGCGGCCGTAGGTCTTGCGGGTGGCGATCGCGAAATCACCGGGCAGCACGGCACCGGGCAGTGCCACCGCTACCAGCTCGCCGGCCACGAAATTGGTTGCGCCGCAGACGATTTCACGTAGTTCTGCTTCACCGACGTCGACGCGGCAAGCCCGGATCGGTTTCTTGAACTCGGTGAGTTCCTCGATCGCCGCGACCCGGCCGACCTTGAAGGGTCCGGTGACCGGTCCCAGGGTGTGCACGGCCTCGACCTCGTGGCCGACCCGCAGCAGCGCCTGCTCCATCTCCTCGGGAGAGATGTCGAAACGCGGCGCGCCCGCCGTCAGGACTTCACGCAGCCAGCTGTAGGGAATGCGCATCAGGCACCCACCCCGAACGGCAGCGAGAACCGGACGTCGCCTTCGACCATGTCGCGCATGTCGGGGATGCCGTTGCGGAATTGCAGGGTGCGTTCCAGGCCCATGCCGAACGCGAAACCGGAGTACTCGGCCGGGTCGATGCCGACGGCGCGCAGCACGTTGGGGTGCACCATCCCGCAGCCGCCCCATTCCACCCAGCCGGCGCCGCCCTTTTTGCCTTCGAACCAGATGTCGACCTCGGCGGACGGCTCGGTGAAGGGGAAGAAGTGCGGCCGGATACGGGTCCGCGCGGCCGGCCCGAACTCCGATTGCGCAAACGCGTCCAGGGTGCCGCGCAGGTGCGCCATGGTCAGGCCGCGATCTACCGCCAGCCCCTCGACCTGGTGGAACACCGGGGTGTGGGTGGAGTCGAGCTCATCGGTGCGAAAGGTGCGGCCGATCGAGACGACGTAGACCGGCAGTTCGCGGGCCAGCAGGGCACGGATCTGCACCGGCGAGGTGTGGGTGCGCAGCAGTTGCCGCGATCCGGGTGGGGCGATGTGGAAGGTGTCCTGGTCGCTGCGTGCCGGGTGGTCGACGGGAAAGTTCAGCGCGTCGAAGTTGAAGTGCTCGGCTTCGACCTCGGGGCCTTCGACCAGTTCCCAGCCCATCGCGACGAAGGTGTCGGCGACGTGTTCGGCCAGCATGGTGATGGGGTGGCGGGCGCCGGCGGGCCGGCGCGCGGACGGCAGCGTCACGTCGATGCTCTCGGCGGCCAGCACGGCGGCGTCACGGTCGGCGCGCAGCGCCGCCAGTCGCTGCTCGTAGACCCGCTGGGCTTCGGTGCGGGCGGCGTTGACGCGACGGCCGGCGTCGGCGCGGTCGGCCTTGTCCATTGTGGCCAGGGCCTGGCGGGCCAGCGACAGTGGCGCCCGGTCACCGAGGTGGTCGGTTTTGGCGTGGGCCAGGCCGTCCAGGTCGGCGGCCGCGGTGAAGGCGCGCTGCGCCGCTTCCAGTGCCGAGTTCAGGGTCGCTTCGGCGACGACGGACGGATCGACAGGTTGTTCGCCCACGCGACGAGACTCTCCCTACTGGCTGGGTTGGCTCGGGCCCGGATCGAGGTCGGCCTAAGGCGCCTCGGCCGGCATGACGGCCGGTCCAGATCATATCGACCGCGACCGGACCCGCCACCGTGAGCCACTCGTCACCGAGCACGACATTGCCCTTACTGCAGTTAAATCGTACCATTCCAGTACAAGATTATTGTACGACTATAGCCAGGGGTGGCAGTGACTATCAGCGCAAGCGAAGCCCGCCAGCGGCTGTTCCCGCTGCTGGAGCAGGTCAACACCGATCACCAGCCGGTGCGTATCACCTCGCGCGGCGGGGATGCCGTGCTGATGTCCGCCGACGACTACGACTCATGGCAGGAGACCGTCTATCTGTTGCGGTCTCCGGAGAACGCCCGACGGCTAATGGAGGCCGTCGCCCGCGACCGGGAGGGGCAGGCCACACCGACCAAGTCGATCAATGAGCTGCGGGAGATGGCCGGCGGCGAGGAGTGAGGGGCATCCACTTCGATGCCGCCGGCTGGGAAGACTTCCTGTTCTGGCTCGGCTCCGATCTCAAGATGGCCCGTCGCATTGTCCGTCTTATCGCGGAGATCCAGCGGGATCCGTTCGACGGGATCGGCAAACCCGAACCGCTGAAGGGCGAACTGTCCGGCTACTGGTCACGTCGTATCGACGACCAACACCGCCTCGTTTACCGGGCTACCGACGACGAGGTCAAAATCCTCAAGGCCCGCTACCACTACTGACGGCGCCGGATCTCGGTGATCACGGGTGAGCACGCAGCCGGAAGCCCTGCACGTATGCGGGGCTTCCGGGCGGTGCGCTAGGGGTTGGGCGGAGGCTCCGGTGCGGTCGTAGGAATACCGCCCGTACCTCCCGCGGTGCCTTCGCCACCGGTGGTGGTGGTGGGAGCGACAGGCTTGTCGGGGGTGCCGCCCGCCACGCTGCCCGACTTGCCGCCGGTGCCGCCGATGCCGCCGATGCCGCCCTTGATGGTGCCTACGCCGTCACCGCCATGACCGCCACTGCCGCCGTTTCCGCCGGAACCTGTGGTGGCGGTCCCGGTGCTGCTGC
>JBDTEP010000141.1:0-33623 GCA_039922455.1 Mycobacterium sp.
CATTCGCATGCGTGACGAATTGGGAAATGTTGCCAGGAAACACCAGAACGAAGAAGGTCGCCACGATCCATCCGACCGACACTCGCCAGCGAGTCAGCAGCACCAGGCTCGCTCCGAGCGTGATTTCCACCACGCCCGAGGCAATGACGATGAAGTCGGCATTCAACGGAAGCCAGGGCGGTACCTGCGCGTAGAAAGCGGTTCGGGCGAAGCTCAGATGACTGACCCCGGCGAATACTAGGAAGGCACCGAGAACAAGACGCGCGATGCTTCGCGGCAGGGCGGATACGGGTCGATCGACGACTGGCTGACTCATCAACACATCCTCCCCGGGTGTCCCTCGTCGCGTCGCCGACGCGCGTGAACGTCAATCAGTCTGGCAATCTCAACTTGAGGTCATCGTCAAACGGGTCCTCGCCGACGGCGACTTCACTTTGCACACGGGAGGAATACGGCGGGATCGAATATGGCGGGTTACCAGTAATGTGCGTCCTATTGCCCTGTACCCCAATTGTTTTCATCCGACGACGACGGCGATCTACGCCGAGAGCTGGGCATTGCAGATCTAGGACGAAGCGCAGTGCTTGGTCAATGGCTTGCATCTGTTCTGGACTAATTATTCCCTGGCGAGATGACAGTCGTTCGACGGAGACCACTCGCAGTTGGTCGCAGCCAGCGTAGGAAATGTCGTCCAGCCCGCTGCTCAATCCATCGACTGCCTGTTGTGGACCAGGTCGACGGACTATTGATGGTGCGGGTGGGTGACCGATCGGAGTTCCAGTCGTGGGATTCCCGCGAAGTCGGCTGGATTGCAGGTATAGAGCGGCATCCCATGTGCGATTGCGCTCGCCGCGATGAGCGCGTCGTATGCTCGCGCAGCCGGTTTGCGCCCCGACGCGCGCAGCGCGGCCGCGACGCCGCCAAAAGCCCGGGCGCAATCCCCATCGAACGGCAGCACGTCGAAGTCTGTCTCGGCCTGCTGCAGGTGCTGCTGACGGGCCCCGCGCTCGGCATCGTCGTGCGCGACGTGCGGACCGACGGACAACTCGGCCAGCGTTATCGCGCTAATCACCGATTCGTCAGGAAGATCGGTCGCGTCAGACATCTGACCAAGGAGAATCACTGTGGAGGTATCGAGCATCCCCCGGTTCGAAGGCTCTGTCACAGCGACGGGTCGATCAGGCTGTCAATGTCGCGCCGGAGTCTATCTGGGTTCACCTGTGGAAGATTTTTGCGGCGACGAATCAGTTCGGCCGGGCCGGCGCTGGAACGAGGCAGAGGGCGAAGCTCCGCTACCGGCGTACCGTCACGGGTGATGACGATGCGCTCGCCGTGCTCAACACGGCGCAGCACATCTCCCCCGCTGTTCCGGAGTTCGCGCACCGTCACCGTGTTCATACCCGTGAGTGTATCACCGGTGAGACGCTTCCATTGGTCTGACCACTTGACCTCTGGCCAGTTATCCGGCAGGTTGACCGTATGGCTCTACGGCAGGTGACTCGACGATCGATACCCGAACACGTCTTCGAGCAGATCATGTCCAATGTGCTCAGCGGTGAAATGGCACCCGGCGAGGTATTGCCCAATGAGCGCAGGCTCGCGGAAGTGCTGGGTGTGTCCCGGCCGGCGGTTCGTGAGGCACTCACGCGTCTGAGCGCAGCCGGCCTGGTCGAAGTTCGGCATGGGGACGCCACCACCGTGCGGGACTATCGCCGTCACGCAGGCCTGGACCTGCTGCCCCGCTTGTTGCTCCGCGGTGACGAACTGGACCTGGCGGTGGTGCGCAGCATTTTGGAGGCCCGGCTGCACAATGGGCCTAAAGTTGCCGAACTGGCTGCCGAACGCAGCGGCCCCCAGGCGGCAGCGGTGCTTGACGGTGCCGTGGACGCGCTGGCCGCCGAGGACGATCCGGTGAAGCGTCAGCGCGCCGCCCTGGCGTTCTGGGACCACGTCGTCGACGCCGCCGACTCCATCGTCTTCCGACTGATGTTCAACTCGCTGCGTGCGACCTACGAACCTGCGCTCGCGGCCCTTGCCACCGCGATGGCCGCCGAGGTTGGTCGCCCAGAGCAATACCGACGGGTGGCGCAAGCGATCGCCGCCGGCGACGCGGCGGGGGCCAGGCGCGCCGCGATCGAACTACTCGAGCCGGCCACACGCGACCTGCTCACCGCCCTGTCTGATCTGGATGAAGATCAATGACAACACCGGAACGTAGCAGCTTCACCCTGCTCGAGGCAGGCCGGGAGTTCTGGCGCCACCCGTCCCCCTGGGCACTCTCGCTAACGTTCATCGGGGCGCTGACCGCCCGGATCATCGTCGGCGACTGGCAGCTCACCGACGCCGTGCTGCCGGCGTTCATGATCGTCACTTTTCCGCTTTTCGAGTGGGTCATCCATGTCGCGATCCTGCATTGGCGACCGCGCTCTGCCGGCAGCGTCACCGTGGATTCGTTACTGGCGCGCAAACATCGCGAGCATCACCGTGAGCCGCGGAAAATAGAGCTCATCTTCATACCGCGGCGGACGTTGCTCTGGTTGATCCCGACTGCCATCGCGCTACCGTTGCTGGTCTTCAGTCGACTCGGCCTCGGGCTGACGTCCGTAGTCTTGTTGACCGGCCTCGGGCTGATCTACGAGTGGACGCATTACCTCATCCACACTGATTACAAGCCGAAAAATCGTGCCTACCGGGCGATCTGGCGTAATCACCGACAACACCACTTCAAAAATGAAAACTACTGGTTCACCATCACCACCACCGGAACTGCCGATCGACTTCTCGGCACGTATCCGAATCAGTCGACGGTACCGACGTCTCGGACAGCCAAGGACCTGCATGGTGCGACACGCTGACGTCGCGCCGACCTGCCAAGTCATCGGCCGCTATTGGCACCCCGCCCTCCGGCAGTAGCCCAGAGCGCACTGCAGCGCACTTCACCCCAACTACCTTCAAACACGTCCGGAAGTTTAGTGAACCTCGTCAGAACCGCCTGACCGCTGTGGCCACCGACTGAGCGAACTCGCCCTTCGATGAGCTCCGGAGGCCCATGATTATGCAATGGATCGCCGGACTCGGATGGACGGATCGTGACCGCACCAGATTCGCGGCGCAACTCCGCGATCTCACGACTTCAACTGTTCGCTGCGTTCGCAGTGATCGCCATCCCGGCTCTGGGCTGGTTTACCCAGCATTGGTCCGGCGCGACGACCCTGGTGGTGTACTGGTTTGAGAACGTCGCAATGTGCCTGCTCGTGGTGGCCCGCATCGCCCTGCACCGGCGCTGGACCCCCAAATACGGTCACTTCCGCTATCGCGCGTCGCAAGCCAACGGCGCGGGAAACCGTTCGTTCCTGGCCGGTTTCGCCGTCACCAGCCTGGCCTTCTGTGCTGCCCACGGGATTTTCCTTGGCGCCATTCTCGCTCTCCTAGCTCACAACCGTGCGCCGGCGTTTCAGCTCCTCGATCTCGATTGGCGCAGCATCGGATGGGGGTGCCTGAGCGTATTGCTGTTCCTGACGCTGGATTTCCTCCTCGATCTGGTCGATCTGCGGCGATGGTCTTTCCGAGACGTCGAGCAAACTGCGAATATCGGACTGGGCCGGATCATGGTCGTGCACTTGACGTTGCTGCTCGGATTCGCCGGGATCGCCGCCACCGATGCCCCCAGCACGCTGTTCGGGGTGTTCGTCGTGCTCAAGACCCTCGCCGCCCTCAGCGCCGTGGTTCCCCAATGGGAGCCGGATCGCCCGCCGCGCTGGCTCAGCGACCTGATGAACCGGCTGCCGAACGTACATCCGGGCGAGCGCTTCGAGGATTTCTGGGTCCAGGATCAAGCCCGCGAACGGGATAGGCAGCGACGCAACGAGCAGACCTGGCGGACGGCCGCGTCCCCATCGGATCCACGATCTGGTAGTCCGGGTACGACCCGCTGACCATCGCATCGAGGGCTTGCCCGGCCGAAATACGTCGCGCTGTCTCACGGCACCGCTCGAAGCGTTCGGGATCGCCGACACCCTTCACGACGGGCCCGACCCGCGTCAGTCGTTCACCGCCAATTGCGATCACCGGCTTCTGCAATGCGAGATGCTTCACCTATGGACAGTTACCGCCGCGATCACCTGGTCTTCGATGTCCGCGATGCCGGCCCATTCGACGGACCCGTTGTGGTGTTGCTGCACGGCTTCCCCCAACACAACGACAGCTGGAACGCCGTCATCGATCGGCTGACCGCTCAGGGCTACCGCTGCCTAGCGCCCAACCAGCGGGGCTATTCAGCGGGTGCGCGCCCGTCGCGCCGCCGCGACTACCGCATCTCCGAACTCGTCGCCGACGTCGGCGCACTGATCGACGCCAGCGGTGCACAGCGGGTACACCTCGTCGGGCACGACTGGGGTGCCGCGGTCGCGTGGGGGGTGGCGGCCGAAATACCCGACCGACTGGTAACTGTGTCGCCGGTATCAGTGCCGCATCCCGGGGCATTCATCAAATCGTTCGCGACCAGTCTTCAGGGCTTGGCGTCCTGGTACATGTACTTCTTTCAGTTGCCGTGGCTACCGGAACGGCTACTCACGCGTCGCAACGGTGCTCGCATCGCCAAACTCCTGCAGAGGACCGGGCAGGCACCCGCTGCGGCCGAGCGAGATGCCCAAGCGATGAGTCAACCCGGAGCCCTGACGGCAGGGATCAACTGGTACCGCGCGATACCACTGTCCGAGCTGCGTGGCATCAACCAAAAGATCTCGGTGCCAACGATGTATGTGTGGAGCGACCAAGACGTCGTATTGCTCCCCAAGGCAGCCCATGACACCGCTCGCTACATCAGCGGGGAGTACCGATTCGAGATTCTGCCGGGTGTCTCGCACTGGATCCCAGAGTTAGAACCCGACAAGTTGGCCGATCTGCTACTCGAATGGTTCGCCGCCCACCAAGCCAACTGCCCAGCTGCGACCGAGCCCGGAATATCCCCCCGGTCGGCATCAAGCACGAAGTGAAGCCGCGTCCAATTCGATTCCAATGACCTGGGCAACACGATCCATGTCAACGTCCCAGGCCAACAACGCTGCGCCGCACCGATATGCGACCGCGACGATCATGCAGTCGACCAGCCCGCGCGGGGTGACGCCCGCTTGACGGCACCGACGATAGATCCGAATCGCGGCATCGAAATCGGCGACCGAATCGAAGTGCAGCAAGCCGAAACGCAGCAGCATCCTGCGCAGATCCTCTTCGCGCGCGTCGCTACGTGCGCCGGCCAGCACCTCCATCAGCACCGGTTCGGTGACCATCAGCGACCCGTCGGCGGCGATCAACTCGGCAAGTCGCTGATCGACTCTGCTACCGGTGGCCCGGTCGTATTGGACCCACGCAGAGGTGTCGGCCAGGATCACGCGATGCCGCGTGGAGCGGTATCGGCCGGAACTTCATCCATCGCATGAGCGCCCCGCATCGCGAGCGCCTGCTCACGTGTCATCGGCTGGCCTGCCAGATGCCGCAGCGCGAACTCAACCACCTCGGTCTTCGTATGGATGCCGTAGCGGTCCATGATCACCCGCACGTAGTCGTCCTCGATCTCGATGTTCGTACGCACCCGCGCCATACACGTATTCTACACCTAACGTGTAAACAACGTGTATCAACCAGGGAAACCAGGCAGGCGAGGCCTGGAGCCGACGGGTTAGCCACCGCCGGCTCCAGGCCTCGCTAGTCACGCCGTCCGGGTTGATCCCGGCGGCAATACAGACCTCGGCCGGTCAGCTCAGCGCCGCGAGCGCCGCGTCGTAATCGGGCTCCTGGGCGATCTCGGGCACCAGTTCGGAGTAGGCGACCTTGCCGTCGGCGCCGATCACCACGACGGCACGCGCCAGCAGCCCGGCCATCGGACCGTCGGCGATGGTCACGCCGTAATCGGTGCCGAAACTGGCGCGGAACGCCGACGCCGACGTCACGTTCTCGATGTTCTCGGCGCCGCAGAACCGCTTCTGGGCGAACGGCAGGTCGTTGGACACGCACACCACGGTGGCACCGCCTGCCGCCGCGCGCTCATTGAAGGTCCGCACGCTCGTCGCACACACCGGGGTGTCGATGGACGGGAAGATGTTGAGCAGCACCGGCTTACCGCCGAACTGTCCACTGTCCACCGCGCCGAGGTCGGTGCCGGTCAGCGAGAATGCGGGTGCCGCACTCCCCGTCGCGGGCAGCTCCCCCACCGTATTGATTGGATTTCCATGCAAAGTTATCTGTGCCATGCGTACTAGTGTGCCAAGTCCGCCTCGCGCCCCGGGGAGGCGGCTGGCAATTGTGCAGCGGTAACCTCACGCAGATGAACTCCCCTCGCGCGTTTTCGTCGGTGGCTGTCCTGGCCTGCACCGCATCGTTGCTGATGACGCTCACCGCATGCGGGTCCGATACCGATACTTCGGCGACCGGCACCTCCTCGGCCACCCACTCGCTGACGGCCCCCGCCACGGCAACGGCAACGGTGGACAGCACGTGCCCGACCACCGAGCCCGGCGACGGTGCTGCAGCCGAGTGGACGCTGCCCGGGGCGGCCGGCAGTGTCGCGGTCACCGGCTCCACGGACAAGGCCGCACCTCGCGTCGCGGTGCAGACTCCGTTCACGGTTTCGCAGACCCAGGTGCACACGCTGCAGGCGGGCGAAGGGCCGGTCGTTGCTTCTACGGCGACGGTCTCGGTCTGCTACATGGGCGTCAACGGGCGCGACGGGTCGGTCTTCGACAGCAGCTACCAGCGCGGCGAACCGGTTCAATTTGCTCTCAACCAGGTTGTTCCCGGCTTCCAGAAAGCCATCGCCGGACAAAATGTCGGGTCCACCGTTGCCGTTGCCATGATCCCGGCCGATGGCTACCCGGAGGGGCAGCCCCGCGCCGGCATCCAGCCGGGCGACACGCTCATCTTCGCAATCAAGATTCTCAGCGCCTCCAGCTGAGCTGCCAAAAGTCCGACTCGGACTAGTCGAACTAGTGCAATTAGTTTGACCGAGGTACCGGCGGTCGCAGCGTGTGGCCGTTTTCCCGCTGTCCCACTGTCTGCACATCCGCGTGGTCGGCGGCTCCGAACATGGCGACGGCCACCGCGCCCACGACCGCGCTGACGAACGCCATCACCACCAGCCAGCCACACCCCGGTTGCGCGGTATCGCCGAGCACCACCACGCCGATGATGCCGGGCAGCACCGTCTCACCGACAACCAGGGCAGCAACGGCACCGTTGACCGAACCGAGCTGGAGGGCCACGGTAAACAGGTAGAAGCCGCCCAGCCCGGCCGTAACGATCGCCCAGAACGCCGGGTCGTGCAGCAGGACGGCAATCTGAAGCGGATCTACGCCGTCGAGCACCCGCACCGCGACCGCCATCGCCCCATATAAGACACCGGCGACCAATCCGGCCGCGACGGCCGCTCGGGCCCCCAGCAGGCGAATGAGAACGACCCCGCCGACCAGGACCACCACCGATCCCACAAACAACCCCCAGTGCGCGACCGGCTCCAGGGTGTCGGCACCGCGATGACCGGCGGTGAGGCCCAAGACGCACAGCGACACAATGACCGTGCCGATGGCCGTCCAGTCGCGGCGGTGCAAGCGCACGCCGAGCACGACGACGCCAAGCATCGCGGTGACGACGAGGTTGGCGCTGATGATCGTCTGCGACAAAAACAGCGGTATCAACCGGGCCGAGACGATGCTTCCGGCGAAACCGATAACGTCGAGAACCATCCCGGCGATGAATGCCGAAGTCAGCACTGCGCCTACCGTCGAGCGCAGCGATGGGCCGCCGGCCGGGGTGGCCGACACACCCTCCCCCCGCGCCGATTCAGCCGTCGCGGAACTTCGCGCGCCGTAGGCCTGCAGTACCGACGCAACCCCGTACCCGACACACGCCAGCAGCGCCGCCGCCACACCGAACACCACTAAAAAGCGCTCTCGAGCTCGGCGACGTCGTCGGACAGCCCGACGGTGGCGACCTTCATGTTCTCGTCCAGATGCGCGGTACTCGACGTACCCGGGATCAGCAGCACGTTGTCGCGGTACGCCAGCAGCCAGGCCAGACCAACCTGGGCGGGCGAAGCACCGACCCGCTGCGCGACCGCTCGCACGGTGGCATTGTCGACGACGTTCGGCATGCCCGGGAACGCGAACCCGAGCGGAAAATACGGACCGATGGCCTCATCATGGTCGCGCGGTGGCCCAAAAGCGCCGGAGCCGGGAAGTTGCATCGCACCGAAGCCGATGAGGTGCACGGTGACCGGGCCGAGCGAGTACGTGTCCATGCCCTCGAAAATAGTCCGGCGCTCAGTGGGTCAGGAGGGCAACCGCACTCCAGGGCCGACGGCCCGGGCGACGTGGATCCGGCTGGGGCAGCCAGGCAGCCGGGCGCAGCGACAGCGGCAAGCGGTGGAACCGGCGGGCGGCCGCTAACAGCGATTCCACTTCCACGGTGCGCCAGCCGAGGTCTTCGAAGTAGGCCAACCCATTTGCGGGTGCGAACTTGAACGACGCATTCGCCATGATTCCGGCCATCTTTCTGTTCATCATCTTGTTGAGGCCCGGACCGGCGAAGTCGAGCATCCACCAGGTGACCGACGGTTGCTTGATCGCCTCCGACAGCGCCGCGATGTCACGGTCTTCGAGATACATCGACAGGCCCTCGGTCAGCACGAGTGCTTTCGTGGCGCCGCTGAGAGCGTCGTTGAGGAAGGCATCGCGAGCGTGCGGGTCGGCCAGGTCGACGGCCGTCCGGGTCAGCCGGCATCGCGTTGTCTGGTCGGCAAGAAGCTCTGCCTTCTCGGCGAGCAATTGCGGCAGATCCGCCTCTACCCAAGGGAAATCAGACGGCAGGTCCAAGCGGTACGGTCGGGTGTCCAAACCGGCAGCCAAGTTCAACACCCGGTCACAGCCGTCGGCGATCGCTTTGGCAATGGTGTCATCGATGATCTTGGTGCGAGCAACAAGCCACCAGCCGTTGCGAGTCGACCGGGGAACCCCGGCGA
The DNA here is from genome assembly GCA_039922455.1 of Mycobacterium sp. Classification (GTDB taxonomy): domain Bacteria; phylum Actinomycetota; class Actinomycetes; order Mycobacteriales; family Mycobacteriaceae; genus Mycobacterium. The sequence continues at coordinate 9,011 of JBDTEP010000141.1, forward strand.
CGATAGCGCGACCCTGCGCACCGGCGAGACGCTCCGCGAGCGGGTCGCGGAACACCGCATCGGGACGTGCCGATTCGGTGGCCCGATGCGATGCCGTCCAGCGGGCCGTATCGGAGACGTGGGTAACGAAGTGCCCGGTACCTGACATATATTGCGTTATACCACCGCCGCCCGCACCGGGATTCCGCACCCCGCGGCGCTCAAGCCGTCGCTGGACAAGCTTTTGGGGCGCCGGATCGGTTCGCGCGCAATGACTTCGGGCGCGCTGCCGGCCATCTATCGGTGGTGGGCCCCGGGTGGAACCCCGATCCAACAGAGTTCGACCCCGTCCGCGCGAGCTTCGCAAACCCGAGGAGCATCCAGCGAGCTAATCATATTGTCCGCCAACGTTTTCCGCGGCTATTGCTCTGGTGAACCGCATCCGGTACGGTACGCACATGTCTGATCGAAACCGCCGGTTCCTGCTCCGCGAACGCCCGACCGGCCGCATCGGCCCAGATACCTTCGAACTCAGCGAGCAGGCGGTACCCGCGATCGGGGACGGCGAAGCGCTGGTGCGCATCGACTGGATCTCTCTGGACCCGACCAACCGCATGTGGATCAACGACACGCCCTCGTACCTGCCGCCGGTCGGCATCGGCGAGGTGATGCGCGCGGCCGGACTCGGCGAGGTCGTCGCGTCAAACAATCCGAACTATCCGGTCGGACAGATCGTGCAGGGTCTGGTCGGCTGGCAGGACTACGCGGTGGTTTCGGACGCGATGCCGTTGTTCCCGGTCGAGGTCGCCGAAGGTGTCTCACCGAGCGCCTACCTGGGTGCGCTCGGGATGACCGGGCTCACCGCGTGGATCGGGATCCGCGATATCGGCAAGCCACAGCCGGGTGAGACGGTCGTCGTCTCGGCCGCGGCCGGCGCGGTCGGTTCGGTCGCCGGTCAGCTGGCTAAAGCCGACGGCGCGCGCGTCGTCGGCATCGCCGGCGGGCCGGAGAAGTGCGCGCTGCTGACCGACCAGCTCGGCTTTGACGCGGCCGTCGACTACCGCGCCGACGACTGGGCCGCCCAGCTCGCGGCGGCGACACCCAACGGCATCGACGTCGACTTCGAGAACGTCGGCGGCGACATCATGGACGCGATCTTCGCGCGCATCAATGTCGGTGCCCGAGTTGCGCTCTGCGGGCTGATCTCCGGCTACAACCTGGCCGACCCGCCGCCCGGACCGCGTGCGTTCGGGAACCTCCTCATCCAGCGCGCGAACTTGCGGGGCTTCATTGTGCTCGACCACTTTCTCCGGGCGCCGGAGGCGAGCAGCGACATCGCTGGCCTGATCGCCGAGGGCAAGCTCACGCCGCTCGAGACCGTCGTCGAAGGCTTCGAGCAACTACCGACGGCGATCAACATGCTGTTCGACGGCAAGAACGTCGGCAAGCTGGTCGTGAAGACGTCCGGGTAGATTCCGGGCATGGATCTTAACGGCAGGACGGCACTTCTCAGCGGCGCGACCGGAGGCTTGGGGCGGGCTATCGCCAATGCACTGGCGGAGCGCGGAGCGAAACTCATCCTCAGCTCACGCAAGGCCGACGACTTGAAGCAGCTCGCCGGATCTCTCCCGGGCGCAGGGCATACAACGATTGTTTGTGACCTCGCCGAGGAGGGCGCGGCGCTCGCGTTGCTCGAGCAAGCCGGCGATATCGATGTGTTGGTCGCCAATGCGGCGCTTCCCGGGTCGGGTCGCTTGGAGAGCTTCAGTCAAGCCGAGATCGGTCGCGCGTTTCGAGTCAACCTCGAGTCGCCCATGCGCATGGCCCGCGAGCTGCTGCCGGGCTGGCAGAAGCGCGGTAGTGGGCACTTTGTTTTCATCTCCTCGCTTTCAGGCATCGCTCCGCTGCCGCGGTCATCGATCTACGCGGCGACGAAGTTCGGCCTGCGCGGATTCGCACTAAGTCTGCGAGAAGATTTGCGTGGCAGCGGAGTTAGCGCTTCGGTGATCTCGCCTGGCGCGATTCGCGGGGCCGGGATGTTCGAGGACAGTGGCGCCACGCCACCACCTGCCGTAGGCACTGGCACGCCCAAGCAGGTCGCAGGTGCTGTCGTGCGCGCGATCGAGCGCGACAAATCGGAAGTCTCCGTGGCTCCTCTTCGTCAGCGCGCGTTCGCCCGGTTCGCGATGCTGGCGCCCGAGATCTCGGGTCGAATCATGGGCTCGACCGCTGCTAACGCTGCGGATGAGGTAGCCGCGGGCCAGACCGACAAGCGGTAAGACAGTCTTTACGCGTTGACCAGTTCCGGGTGAAACTTGGCCGCCATCCGACGTATCCCGTCATGCCAGTCGACCGTGGTGCCGCCACCGATGAGCTCGCTCAGCTGGGTCGCGTCGGTGGGATTCCCGCGCAATGCCTGCTCGCTTTCTTCGAAGACCGGTTCCTTGCCGACGAGCGAGCCCAGGTAGCTGCACCATTCCTGCAGGCTGACGGTTTGGTTGCCGCACCAGTTGACGGTGGTCGCCGGGACCGACGCCGCCTCGAGCAGCTTGGGGATGGTCGCGATGATGTCGTCTTCGTGGATCGGGTTGTAGCGGGCCGGTCCGCCCTGCGGGACGGGTATCGGGATGCCGGCCAGCATCATCTCCATGTGGTAGAACGGCCACCCGCCGTTGTTGCCGTACGGGACGTTGAGGCGGGCGATGGTGGTGGGCACGCCCAGAACGCGCGCCATCGACCGAGCGACGACCTCCCCGGCGATCTTGGAGATGGAATAGGTAGGGAACAAAAACTTGTGGTTGTCGCCCAAGGCGGCGCGCTCGGTCCGGGGTTCGTCGTTCGGCGGATCATAAACGGCCGCCGAGGAACAGTGCAGGAAGGCTTTTGCGCCGCGGCAATGGGCCATAAGGAGGCCGACGGACTCCGCGTTGGCCCCGAGGTCTTTGTCCCATTCACCACTCTTGGCCACAGCCAAGTTGAGGACGTAGTCGAAGTCTGATGGCAGGGCGCTGAAGTCACCGGCGGCCAAGTTAACCTTCTCGCACCGAACCCCCGCCTTCTCGAGGCCGTCGCGCGCCGCCGGATCGGTGAACCGGGCGATGCCCCACACCTCATTGTCCGCCGCGAGTGCCCGGGTGATCGGGGTGGCGAGTTGGCCAGTGGGACCGGTGATGAGGATCTTTGAGCCGCGCATGGGCTGATGTTATGCGATTCGCCAAGACCTGAAACCCAATGCCGGTGGGCAGTCCATCATGGGTGCTATGGAAACAACCCGACTGGACCGGTGGTTGTGGGCGGTTCGGCTGACAAAAACCCGCCCAGACGCCGCCACGGCGTGCCGAGGTGGGCATGTCCGGGTCAATGATCGGCCGGCCAAGCCGGCAACCGCGGTCTCGCCCGGTGACGTGGTGCGCGCCCGGGTGGGTGACACGACACGGATTGTCGAAGTGCTACGGGTGATTCAGAAGCGGGTCGGTGCGGCCGACGCGGTGACCTGTTACCTCGATCGAACGCCCGCACCGCTTCCGACGGCTGCCGTTGCGGTAGCGGCGCGTGGTCGTGGTGCCGGACGGCCGACTAAACGGGACCGCCGGGTTCTCGACAGGTGGCGCGCCGGCCAGAGTTGATCATGCCTGAAGTGCGTGCCGCAGTTCGGCGTACGCATCGACCAACGCGTCCAGGGTGAAACCTCTGTTGAGCCCACTCGGATTGGGCAGCACCCAGGCCGTGGCGTCAGCGAAGGCCTCGGGATACCGACCCCACCGCAGATCTGCCCTACCGATCATGGTCGCCAGGGCACGCTTTCCGAGAAAGGCGACCACTCGCGGTGCGTATCGCCGCATCTTGGTCTCGAATCCGAGCCGAGCCTGCCGGAACTCTTCCGCTGCAACCTCGTCGGCGCTTTTCGTCGGCCGGCTGACCACAGCGGTTATGCCGCAGCCATATTCGAGCAGACGACGCTCGTCCTGCGGTTGCAGCCGTACATCGGTGAAGCCCGCCAGATGCAGCACGGGCCAGAAGCGATTGCTTCGATGCGAAAAATTATGGCCGTCGACAACGGCACTGGTGGCTGGATTCAGCCCGCAGAAAACCACATCGAGACCAGGGGTGAGGATATCTGAGTCATAAATGATCAATCCAGATCCCCTGCCGCACTTGCATATCCAGCAATTCTATCGGGTCGAAATTCGTCGCGCTACCTCGCCGTATCGCTCGAAGCGCTCGCGGTCGCCGGCGGCGTTGTACAGGGCCAGGCGAGTGGCGATGCCCCCGTACTTGTCAACCAGCTTGTCCGCCAAGTCATCCCAAGTTGACTCGGTGGCAAAAACGGCTAGGTGTTCATCGGTGATCTGGGCTGCCATACCCGCGAAGTCACCGGCCTTCTGCTTCTCCCGGATACGGGCAGTCGTGCCCTCGAACCCGGCCTCATCCCAGATGAAGGCGTAGTTTGGTGTGCTTCCGTAGAAACTCATGCTGGCGCGCACCAACGCACGCTCGTTGTGCCGTTCTTCCTCGCTGTCGCCAACGATCGTCATGGCCGGCACGATCATGGCGATGTCAGCCGGCGAGCGGCCCGCCTTCCGTGCCCCTGCGGCCACCGTTGGTACCGCGTGACGCGCCAGATAGCCGGGCTCACCCAGCGGATGGATATGCACGCCGTCAGCCACTTCGCCTGCCATCCGCAGCATCCACGGATTCACCGCAGCGATATCGACCAGGGGATCGGGCGTGTCGATCGGACCGGGGCTCCACTGCGGAGTGATGAAGTCGAGGTCGTAGAAATCTCCGTGGTGATCCAGCGTCCCGGTCCGGAACGCGGTAAAACACGATTTCACGGCCAGGACGTAGTCGCGGAGTCGCGGGCCGGGATGTTCGAAAGCCGCGCCGTACCGCCGCACCACATGGGTACGAACCTGGGTGCCGAGACCGAGTCGGAACTTTCCGCCGGTCGCCTCTTGCAGCTCCCACGCCGTTGCCGCCGTGACGAACGGACTCCGCGGGAAGGCAACCGCGACCCCGGTCGAGAGCTCAAGGCCGGGTGCGGCCTGAGACGCGAGGGCGGCGTTGAGATAGGCGGTACGACCGGTCTCGGTGAACAGCAGACCGGAGAAACCCGAGGCCTGGGTATGGCGGGCGAAGTCGCCGATCTGTCCCAGCGGCTGGGGAACAGTCATCACGTCAACCTGCACGGGCAGAGCTTACTTCCCGGCCGGTCTTGACTGGTTCACCTCCGCCGCGGATGCACGCACTAAACCGCGAGTGGGGCGCCGAATAGGCGGCGGTGGCTGTAGCGTGACAGGCGTGAAATCCCCTCGGATGCATTCTGTCGTTGCGCTCGCGGTCTGTGTCTCGGCATTCGTTCTGCCTTTCGTGGGAGCGGGCCAGGCAGCAGCGGCCGACTCGTGTCCCACCGCCGCACCGGCGAACGGTGAAACCCCCGAGTGGACGCTGGCCGGGGCCACCGGCAGCATCGCGGTCACCGGATCCACGGAGACGGCAGCGCCACGGGTGGACGTAACCGGGCCGTTCAGCGTGACGCAGACCCAGGTGCAGACCTTGCAGGCCGGCGATGGACCAGTGGTTCCGGGTTCGGCCAAGGTGTCGGTCTGCTACATGGGCGTCAACGGCCGCGACGGGTCGGTGTTCGACAGCAGCTACCAGCGGGGTGCCCCGGTTGAATTCCCGCTCAACGGAGTGGTGCCGGGCTTCCAGAAGGCGATCGCGGGACAAAATGTGGGATCGACGGTCGCCGTCGCCATGACGGCCGCGGATGGCTACCCCGACGGTCAGCCCAGCGCTGGAATCCGGCCGGGCGACACGCTCATCTTCGCCATCAAGATCCTCAGCGCCACAAGCTGATCTCCGGCCACATCACGTCGCGAGGCGTCCGGTCAGGGCGACGGGCGCCGAGGGCGGTCAAGCCAGATTCCCGATCTGGGTACCGCCGGCGAATTGGGCCACAATTTCGGGTCCGGTGGTGCGCGAGTTATCGTAAACCGTTGCAACATTGACTATTCCGATCGCGGCGGCGACCAACGGCCACAACCGGTGGTACCGCTCGCGAGCCTTGCCTTCGGGAACCGGATGCCCGTCGGCGGACACCCGATATTGCACCCGCTGCACGGCCAGCTGCTCAGGGACCAGGACCACGGTGTAGCCCTGGTCGTGGGCGGTACAGATCAGGTCGAGCTTCGATTCATGCGAGAACACGGTTTCGGCAACGAACGATCGCCCCTGTTCGATGAGTTTGGCCCGGGTCCGCGCGGCCGCCTTCGCCGCGTCATAAACCCGCGCCACAGTCTCGTCGGGCCAGCGGTTCTTTGCGATCTCGTCGGCGTTGACGAACGCCGCCCCCGGCACCGGCTTGGGCTGGGCGGTAGCGTGACCAAGGTGAATTCTTCTCGGGTGCCGCATTTCGTCGCGCTCGCTGCCTGTGCCGGGGCGTTATCGATGACGCTCACCGCGTGTGGTGGCTCCGATACCAACACCTCCTCGCAGGACACGTCCTCGGTCACCGACCTGTTCATGCCCCCCACCGGCAAGACACCGTCCGCCTGTCCTTCATCGGCGCCGGCTGACGGCGGCCCCGCCGACTGGTCCCTGCCCGGGACGAGTGGGAGCGTCGCTGTGACCGGCTCCACCGACACCGCGGCACCGCTCGTCGCCGTACAAGGGCCATTCCGGGTGGCCAAGACCCAAGTACACACCTTGCGGGCCGGCGACGGGCCAATCGTCGCGGACAGCGCGACGGTCGCGGTCTGCTACCTGGGCGTCAACGGCCGCGACGGGACCGTGTTCGACAGCAGCTATGAACGTGGCGCTCCGGTGGAGTTCGGGCTCGGCAACGTCGTGCCGGGCTTCCAGAAAGCCATTGCCGGCCAACGGGTGGGGTCCACGGTGGCCGTGGCGATGATCCCCGCTGACGGCTACCCCGAAGGCCAGCCGGCCGCAGGAATTCAGCCCGGCGACACCCTCGTCTTCGCCATCAAGATCCTCAAGGCGCGCTGAGCCGGCGTGGCCGCCCACCTCATTGCGGGTGAGCCGCTAAATAATCCGCGACGGGTATCCGCGCGGTCGAGGCATAACCGACCGGCAACAGCAGATCCCCGGCGGTGGTGCGATAGTAGGTGTCCCACCGGTAGTAGCCGGCGAACCCGGCCGGATCACCTCCGATCACCGCGGCGTAGTCGTTGACTGCGCGCACGTAGTAGTCGGAGTGGTTGTAGCCCCATATCGCCCGATCCCGGTTGGTGGCAAAACCGTTGGCGGCCAACAGCCGACCCGCTGCCATGATGCTGTCGCGCGGTGAATGGATGTCTCCCCCGTTCCCGTAGGCGGCAAACGTCGAGGGCAGGAACTGCATCGGCCCCTGGGCGGCGTCGTCGCTGACACCATTGATGCGGCCGAAGCCGGTCTCGACAAAGTTGATCGCCGCCAGGTAGTTCCACGGCACTCCGGATGCGGCTTCGGCCGCTCGGTAGGAGGCCACCAGCTCGTTGGCCGGTACCGGCGGCACCACCCGCCACGCCGGCAGACTGGCCTTCGGCTCGGTGAGCGCCATAAGTTGCCGGCGGGCGTCGATATTGCGGTCGTAAACGTCGAGCAGCGCAGCTGGGATCTGCGGGCGGGCGATCGCATCCCACTCGGGATGCGCGCCCAGGGTGCGATAGGCGACCTGCTGGCGGCGGGCCGCAAGCGACAAAACCTGCTCCGGCGACGACGGGCTACGCAACGTCTGGTCGGCGGCGACCAGATCGGCGACAAGTGCGGCCGGATCGATTCCCGGTGTCGCGCCGACGGGTACCACTGCCACCACTGCGGAGGCGAGGGCGAAGACCAGGGTGGCGACAGCGCGCAGTAACCGAACGGGCATAGCGTTCATCTTGGCCCCTGAGCCTGCCCAAACCGCGCAAGGCGCCCGTCCGGGGAGGCCTCGGCTGACTAGAACATGTTTCGTTCTCAACCATGGTCGGGGTATCGTCGCAGTTCACCTGCGCTTAGGGGCGACTATCGGCTGTTATATTGGGGGCCGATCAGCTCATGCCGGAGGGGATAGCACGTGACCACCACCACTGTGACAACCGACGTCGTCATCGTCGGATTCGGTGCGGCCGGCACCACCGCGGCGATCACCGCACGTGAGCTCGGCGCCGAGGTCATCGCGGTGGATCGCGCGAACGGCGGCGGGGCCACCGCGATCTCCGGCGGCATCATTTACGCCGGGGCCGGGACCGCAGTCCAGAAGGAAGCCGGGGTGCACGACACCGCCGAGCAGATGCTGGACTACCTGCGCCTGGAGGTCGGCGACGCGGTCAAGCCACAGACCCTGCAGCGCTTCGTCGACTCCAGCCCGGAGATGATCGACTGGCTGGACCAACACGGGGTGCCGTTCAACACCGGCCTGTGCCCCTACAAGACGTCGTTTCCGAACAACCGGTACTACCTCTACCACTCCGGCAGCGAGAACGCCGGGGCATTCCGCGCCCACACCCCGCCGGTACAACGCGGCCATCGGGCCTATGGCCGGGGCACCTCCGGGAAGAAGATTTATGCGCCCCTGGCGGCTTCGGCTCGGCGGCTCGGGGTCCAGTTCCGGCCGCACACCACCGTCACCGAACTGCTGCAGGACTCGTCGGGCCGGGTGATCGGTGTGCGCGCCATGACGATGAGCCAGGCGCCGCAGCGCATCCAGCGGCGCTATGCCAGGCTGGCCGCGATCTCGTCGAAGCCCGGCGTCTATTACCCACCGCTGCGCGCCGCGATGGACCGCCGGCTTACGACGCTGGAGCGCCGCCACGCCCGGCCTATCGAGATCATCGCGCGACGTGGGGTGATCCTCTGCGCCGGCGGCTTCATCGCCAACTCCGAGTGGCGCAAGCGCTACGCCCCGGAGTTCGATGGAGGACTGCCGCTCGGTACCAGCGGCGACGACGGCAGCGGCATCGCGCTGGGGCAGAGCGTCGGTGCGGCGACCGACCGGATGGACAACGTCTCGGCGTGGCGGTTCATCACCCCGCCGAGCGCATTCATCTCTTCAATCGTTGTCGACGACAAGGGAAGTCGTGTTATCGACGAAACCCGCTACGGTGCGGCACTCGGTCAGGCCATGGTCAAGAGCCACGGCAGCAAGGGCTGGATCCTGGCCGACGCAAAGCTCATGGCCGAGGCCAGGCGCCAACTGCTCACCCAAACACTGTGGTTCCAGCGCGCCCAGGCTGCCGCGCTGATGTTCACCGGCGCCGCGCGCGGTAAGACATTGTCGGACGTCGCCCGGGCCGCGGGCATCGACCCGGATGGCCTGCAGGCCACCGTCGCCGCCCATAACGACGCGATCGATGCCGGGACGGCCGATCCAGTGGGCAAGCCGGCCGACTTCCGCCGTCGGATCGACAAGGCTCCGTTCACCTTGATGAATATCTCGATCCGGCCGAACGCCCTCCACCCCACCCCGATGCTCACCCTCGGCGGGATCCGGGTCGCCGAGGACACCGGTGCGGTGCTCGACGCGGACGGTGCGCCGATACCCGGGCTGTACAGCGCCGGTCGCACCGCGATCGGTATCGCGTCGCGGTCCTACGTGAGTGGGCTGTCGATCGCCGACTGCGTGTTCGCCGGCCGTCGCGCCGGAGCCAGCGCGGCCGACCAGCGGCCGAACTGAGCGGCCCGTTCAGCCCGCTGCCGGCGGCGCCTCGATCAGGTTGCGGAAGCCCTTGGCCGGGTGAGTGTTCGCGCCGGCGTCGCGGACCCGATCCAGCAAGGTGACATCTGATGTCACGACGGTGATGTCCTGTGGCCGCTCGTCGCCTCGCACCAACCGGACGATCTCGTCGTCGGCGGAGTCGGCGCCGGCCCGCGGGGCCGCGGTGATCTGGATGACCTCCGAGCTGATCGGCGGGGAGGGCGGCTTTTCGAATACCACCGTGACATGCCGATCTTCGGCGGCAGCCCATCGTTCGAGCTGTCGGGTCAACCGGACCATCGCCCCGTGGCGGTCCTTCCACCAGCCGTCCGGGCGAGAACCGATCACATTCATCGCGTCGACAATCCAGCGCACCACTCCGACGGTACGGTGCAGCCATGAGCCTGGTCACCTATGAGTTGGACGACCACGTCGCGACCATCACCCTCAACCGTCCCGAAGCCCGCAACGCCATCAACGGGCCGTTGCGTGATGACCTCAACGCCGCGTGGAACCGGTTCCGCGACGAGCAGGACGCCTGGGTGGGGATCCTGACCGCCAACGGAGACGTCTTCTGCGCCGGCGCCGACCTCACCGATTCCCAGGGCGCCGTCGGCACATTCGCCGGCACGTTCTGGGAGAAGCCCACCATCAACTCCTTCGAAAGCGGCATGGAACTTTTCAAGCCGACCGTCGCCGCCGTGCACGGCCCGTGTGTCGGCTACGGGTTGACCGGGTTGTTGTTCTGCGACTTCGTGATTGCCAGCACCGAGGCGGTGTTCCGCTTCCCGGAGGTGTCGCTCGGGGTGCCCACCATCGTCGGCGCTATCCGCCTGCCCCAACGGGTGGGCTGGGCCAATGCGATGGAGCTGCTGTTGACCGGAGAGCCGATGCCTGCGCAGCGGGCCAAGGACATCGGGCTGGTGTGGAAGCTGGTAGAGCCGGCCGAACTGCAGGAGACGGCCCACGCCTGGGCGCGCACGCTCGCCAACGCCGCTCCCCTGGCCCAGCGCGCCACCAAAGAGGTTGCGTGGCGCAGCGCCGACATGAGCTGGATCGACGCCGTCCGGTTCGGTGAGACCATGCGCAAGGTCGCCGGGGCCACCGATGACGTCACCGAAGGGCTGCGCGCCTGGCGTCAGAAGCGCCCGCCCCGCTGGCAGGGCCGCTGAAGTCAGACCCCGGCGCGCACCGGTTCGACTGGCTCAGCCCCATTCGCCAGGATCGGCGGGACGGTAGCCGCAGCCGCGACGCACAGGTAGGCGACCGTGAAGCACCCGATGACGTACCAGAGGCTTCCGATCGGATCGCCGTGGGCGGTGACCCCGCCGACCGAGTCGAGGTAGGCCGGCAACGCCGTCAGCCACAACACCGTCATGACCGACAGATACACCGCCGCGTAGCGGACGATCAGCGGGTTGTCGTAGCGGCCCGCGACGAACAGGTTCATCCGTAGCCGCCGCCATTGCATGACCAGCACCGGTACGGCGACCGCCGCGATGACCAGAAGCTCGGCGGCATAGGCGATCCCCAGCAGCTTTCCGTCCGTGGCAGCACCGATGAGGGTCGCGGGCAACGGCAGGATGCCCGTGCCCAACGATGCCAGGACGCCGATCACGATGGTCCGCCACAACACCTGCGACCCGCTGAACCGCCGGCCCTGATCAACATGGCGGCCGACGAACAGTTGGACGCAGAATGCCAGCGACGCCGGCCATAGCGCCGCGAACACCACCACGGAGCCCATCGGCACGGCGGTGAACATCGGTTGGTTCAGCGGGTTGTCCACCGACCACTCCCACCAGCGCAACTGCGGGCCGAGATGGTCGAAGATTTCGTAGAAGGCATGGTGCACGAAGCCCACGCAGATCCCGCCGACGATGACCCCGTAGCGGCGGAATACCCCCAGAATCCGAACGATCTCGAAGGCGACGGTCGCCATCATCGGATAGATCGCGACGATGTACAGCGGCAGCCGGCCCCACAGGAAGTCGACGCTGAACACGTTGTGCGCGAACATCGTGTCGACATGCTCGGCGATCCCGAACATCCCCGGGAAGTACAGCGGCGGCTCGATGATCAGTAGGTAGGCGATCGCGCCGAACCACAGCGCCAGGTTGGTGGCATCCCCCCTGCGCCACCGAACGATGGCGTAGACCAGCGCCAGCACAGCCCCGGTGATCACGGTGATCTCCAGGACCGGCAGTGTCCAGTTTTCCAGGTGCAGCGGGTTCCGGAACTCCACCAGCCCGCCGGCTTCGCCGCAGGAGAAGCCGAGCGATTCCGCGAGACGTTCGAAAGTCGGGGTACACAGATCGGACATCAGGCGCTCTTCTCCTCCGCGGTGTACCACTTGGTCACGTCGTAGCCGTCTTGGTAGCGGGCGAACCACTCGTCGGCCAGAGCCGGGATCTTCTCTTGTGCCGGTTTGTGATTGGGCATCTGACTGCGCACGATTCCGGACACGGCGGTGACCACCTCACCCTTGGGCAGGTGCTTGAAGGCGTCCAGCACCGGGCCTTGGTCGGCCGCCCAGCCGAACGGAACCCGCCGTCGCCAGGCCTGTTTCGCGCGGTAGGTGCTGAACAATGACAGCGCGTCGACCTTGCGTTCCTCCAGCGGGATATGCCGGTTGAAACCTTCGCATGCCACTTTGATCACGCTCATGACGTGTTTGAAGATGGACGGTGCCATCCGCATCCGGTACCACGGGTCATTGATGACGTGGTCGTAGATGACCAACGCTGAACTGCGGTGCTCGACTTCTTCGACGAAGTGCCACAAAAACAGTGACGCGACCCGATCATCCCCCGGGGCGAACAGGGTGTTGTCGTGGTCGAGCATCAGTTTGAAGACCGGGGTGAACGTCGCCTCGAGGTCGGCGGTGTAGGCCAGCCGATAGTTCAGTGACTTCTCGGCCGTCATCGTGTCGAACATCGCGTTGCACGCGTTGAGCGTCTCCTTGAGCGCCGGGTAGGCCTTGAGCAGCGCCCGGGCGTGCCCGCGGTGGGCCATCGAGTGTTGACCCTCCTGGCGGACGAAGGCGTCGGCTTCCTCGGCGATTACCGGGTCGGTGATCAGCGGCATGGCCTCGGCGATCAAGCTGCCGATCATCGTCTCGAACCCGATTGCCAGGAACGACACCGCGTTGGCCATCGACGAGAACGCCGGGTTGGCCTCGTTCCACAAAAACGGAACGGGGTGATCGGCGAACGCGAACCGCAACTTGCGCACGATCAGGTCTGTCATGGCCACCTCCGGTAACACCATACATACGAACGTTGATGTGTATGATTGTTTGATGCGACACAGTTGTCAAGCGCTGCACTGATGGCACGCCGACGTGGCTGGGGCGGCAATCCGCCCCACAGCGACGAAGAAGCCGGCCAGCGGATCATTGCCGCGGCGGTCGACCTGGTCGCTGAGACGGGTTCGGCGGTATCGCTGGCCGACGTCGCCAACTCCCTGGGCGTCATCCGGCAGACGGTGTACCGCTACTTCCCCACCGCCGACGCGCTGATGCGAGCCGTCGCGATCGCTTCAGCCGACGACTTCCTCGACAGGCTGACCGAACACGTGCAGGGAATCCACGATCCCGCGGAGGCGCTCACCGAGGGCATCGTCTACACGCTCGACGCGGTAGCCCGCTCCCCCCATCTGGGCACCATGATGTCGTCGTCTTATCCGTACGACCACAGCCAGGACATGACCTCGGCGGAGGCCCGCGAACTCGGAATGCGAATGATCGACAGATTCGACGTCGACTGGAAACAGTACGGCTACGACGAGGCGAGCCTGCGCGAGCTCGTCGAGTTCAACCTGCGGATCATGTTGTCGTTCTTCGTCGCCCCCAACGACCCAAACCGTTCCCCCGACGACCTGCGCCGGTTCCTACGGCGTTGGCTGGGCGGAGCGATTGCCGCCCAACGGGAACAGCGCACCTCTTAACGCAGACCAAATACCCCCATGGGCACTGTTGGGTGCTCCTGCATACCCCACCGGGTATAGTAATCGACATTGCTCGAAGCGGAGGGTGTAACGGAGGTCGACATGATGTACACAATCGCGAAGCGGGCCTGGGTGCCGCTGGTTGTTGCCCTGGCGGCGGTCGCCGGCACCCTGGCCGTCGTCAACCTGCGCGGCGTGTTCGGCTCCGACGAAATCTTCCATTGGGACGGCAGCGGATCCGGCGCCATCGAGTCGATCAACGAAAAGCGGGTCGTCTACGAGGTTTTCGGGCCTGGCGATGCCACCGGCGGGGTCAGCTACCTGAACGATGAGACCAGGCCGGTCCAGGCGACGTTCACCACCCTGCCGTGGAGTTACACGATGACCACGACGAGTCCGGCCGTGATCGGCAATCTGGTGGCCCAAGGTGACAGCGACCAGATCGGCTGTCGCATCACGGTTAACGGCGCCGTCAAAGATGAGCATGTCGCCATCGGCCACCACGCCCAGGTGTTCTGCCTGGTGAAAGCCGCATGAACGGCTACGGCAACCCCCGCCCGGGGTATATGCGCCTGATCCGCCGGCTCGCCTGGCCGCTGATCATCTTCTGGCTGTTGCTGACCGTCGGCCTCAATGTGCTGGTACCGCCGATCGAGTCGGTCGCGCGAACCCACGCAGTGACGATGTCCCCGCAGGATGCCCCGTCGCTGATCGCCGCAAAGCACATCGGTGCGACGTTCAACGAGTTCGACTCCGACAGCATGGTCATGCTGGTGCTCGAAGGCGAGACCAAGCTCGGAACGGACGCCCACCACTACTACGACACGCTGATCGCGAAGCTGTCCGCCGATCACGACCACGTCCAGCACATCGCGGATCTGTGGGGCGACCCGATCACCGCCGCTGGCGTGCAGAGCAGCGACGGCCGTGCCGCCTACGCCCAGATCAACACAGCCGGCGACCAGGGCAGCACCCTGGGCAACGAGTCGGTCGACGCGGTGCGCAAGATCGTCGCGTCGGTGCCAGCGCCGGCCGGTGTGACGCCGTACGTCACCGGTCAGGCGGCACTGACCACCGATATGAACGAGGCCGCCGACAGCAGCATGCTCAAGATGATGGCGGTCACCGGCCTGGTCATCATCATCATGCTGTCGATCGTCTACCGGTCAGCGAGCACCGTGGCGCTGGCGCTGGTGATGGTCGGCTTCGAGATGGGCAGCGCGCGCGGCCTGGTCGCGCTGCTGGGTAACGCGGGGTTGCTGGGGTTCTCGACATTCGTGGTCGCGATGCTGTCATCGCTGGCGATCGCGGCCGGCACCGACTATGCGATCTTCCTGATCGGCCGCTACCACGAAGCCCGTAACGCCGGCGAAGACCGCGAAACCGCCTGGTATTCGATGTTCCGCGGCACCTGGCATGTCATCTTGGGATCGGGGCTGACGATCGCCGGGGCCTCGCTGTGCCTGCATTTCGCCCGACTGTCCTATTTCAAAGCACTGGGCATTCCGTCGGCACTGGGTCTGCTGGTGGTGGTCGCCGGCGCATTGACCGTCGCCCCGGCCGTCGTCGCGGTCGCCAGCCGGTTCGGGCTGCTGGAGCCCAAGCGGGCCGAAGGTCGTGGCTGGCGGCGCATCGGCACCGCCAACGTCCGGTGGCCGGGGCCGGTGTTCGTGGCGGCGCTGCTGGTCACGCTCGTCGGAATGCTCGCGGTGCCGGGTATGAAGATCAGCTACAACGACCGGTACTACATTCCGGCCGATCTGCCGGCGAACGTCGGTTACGACGCCGCTGAACGCCATTTCAGTGCCGCGCGGATGAACCCCGATGTGCTGATGGTCGAGGGCGATCATGACCTACGCAATCCGGCCGACATGATCATCTTGGACCGGATCGCCAAGAACATGTTCCGCACCCGCGGTGTGGAGCGGGTACAGAGCATCACCCGGCCGTTGGGCAGCCCCATCGACCACACCTCGATACCGTTCCAGATCAGCATGCAGGCCGTCCCGATCCAGGAGAATCTGCAGTTCATGACCGACCGGCTGGCGGACATGGTCACGATGAGCGACGATCTCGGCGCCACCGTCGAATCGATGGTGCGGTTGCGGGATCTGGTCGGCCGGATGAACACCGCCACCGAGCGGATGACCGTCGATGTGACGACAATCAACCGGACCGTCGACGAGATCCGTGACCACATCGCCGATTTCGACGACGTCGTGCGCCCAGTCCGCAACTACTTCTACTGGGAGGCGCACTGCACGGGCATCCCGATCTGCGATGCGGTCCGTTCGGTCTTCGATGCCTATGACGGGATGGACAAGTTCAGCGAGGACATGCAGCCGCTGCTCTCCGACATGGCCGACATGAACGCGGTGATGCCGCAGATCGTCGAGCAGTTCGACCCGATGATCGCGGTGGCGAAATCGATGCAGGGCAGCCTGCTCTCGATGCACAGCAGCTTCGCCGGGTTGGTCACCCAGATGTCGCGGATGACCGACACCGCCAGCGAGATGGGCCGGGCCTTCGATGCCTCAAAGGCCGACGACTACTTCTACCTCCCGCCGGAGGCATTCGACAATCCGGACTTCCAGAAGGGCTTGGCGCTCTTCCTGTCCCCGGACGGCAAGGCGGCACGGTTTATCGTCACCTACGACGCGGACCCGGCCACGCCGGAGGGCATTTCGTTCGTCGAGCCGATGCTCGCCGCTGCCCACGACGCGGTGAAGGGAACGCCGCTGACCGGAGCCAAGTTCTATCTCACCGGAACCGCGGCGGTGTACAAGGACATCCAGACCGGCTCCACCTACGACATTCTGATCGTCGGGGTTGCGGCTGTGACACTGATCTTCATAGTGATGTTGCTGATCACCCGGGCGCTGGTGGCCTCTGCGGTGATCGTCGGAACTGTGCTGCTGTCCTTGAGTGCGGCGTTCGGTCTGTCGGTGTTGTTCTGGCAGCACATCTTCGGCTTGCCACTGAACTGGATTGCGCCGGTGTTCGGGGTGATCATCCTGCTTGCGGTCGGGTCCGACTACAACCTGCTGCTGGTCACCCGATTCCAGGAGGAGATCCACGCGGGTATCAAGACGGGCATCATCCGCTCAATCGGCGGTACCGGATCGGTCGTTACCGCGGCGGGCCTGGTGTTCGCGTTCACGATGATGTCGATGGCCGCCAGTGACCTGTACTCGATCGGCCAGGCCGGCAGCACGATCGGCCTCGGGCTGCTGTTCGACACGCTGGTCGTGCGGTCATTCCTGACACCGTCGGGTGCCGCGCTGCTCGGACGCTGGTTCTGGTGGCCCCAAAAGGTTCGGCCCAGGCCGGATCGGACCGCTCCCCCGCGCGACGCAGCGGGTATGGAGCCGGTAACCAGCCCGCTGCCGGTGACGTCAGCGTGAATCGAGTGCACCAGACAGATACTGGTCGCGGCAGGCTGTCCGCCCGAGTTTGCCGCTGGTGGTGCGCGGGAGGGCCCCGGCCGGTACGAACCGGACGGCGGCGGCGGTCAATCCGTGCACCCGGGTCACGTCCGCGCGGATCGCCGCGATCGCCGGCGCCGGGTCCTTGCGGCCGGTGCCGGTGGCGCGCTCGGCGATGATCACCAGCCGATCGAGGGGTTCGGCCGGGACAGTGAAGGCCACCGCGTAGCCGCTGCGCACGAACGGCGAGGCCTGCGCCACCGTCTCCTCGACGTCGTGGGGATAGTGACTGCGGCCCGCAATGGTCATCAGATCCACCGTCCGGCCGGTGACGTAGAGTTCGTCGTCCAGATAGAACCCGAGGTCGCCAGTGCGGAGCCAGGCTCCCGCGATGGGAACACGCCCGGCGTGGCTACCGCGCGCCAGCCGGGTCTTCAGCCGGCCGCCGAACACCCGCCGCGTCTCCTCGGGCCGGCCCCAGTAACCGGCGGTCACGTTGGCGCCGTGCAGCCAGATCTCGCCGATGTGACCGTCGGGCAACTCTGCTCCGGCATCGGCGTCGACGATCACCGCCGACAGGCTGCGGGCGACCCGACCGCACGACACCTGGGCCACGACAGCCGGGGCGTCGGCTGCGACCGGCAACGCGCGGCCCGCGCCGAGTTGCTCACGGTCTAGGTGCAGCACTGTCGCCTCGGCGTCAGGGTCGATCGTTGCCACGAACAAGGTAGCCTCGGCGATCCCGTAGGACGGCTTGATCGCAGTGCGTGGCAAGCCGTACGGCGCGAATGCCTCATTGAACGTGGTGATCGCCGTCATGCTCACCGGCTCGGATCCGATGATCATCACCACGTTGGACAGGTCGACGTCGGCGCCCGGCGCGGGCAGACCCCGTTGCGCGGTCAGCTCGTAGGCGAAGTTCGGTGCGGCCGTGACCACCCGGCCGCGCCGCGATGCGTCCGACAGGGCGTTGATCCAGCGCTGCGGCCGACGGATGAACGCCGTCGGCGAGATCAGTGTGGAGTGCCCCCCATAAATCGCCGGGAACCCGATCATCGACAGGCCCATGTCATGGTAGAGCGGTAACCAGCTGAGCCCGTGTGTGTTTCGGTCCAGCATGTCTATCGACAAGATCATTTGCAGCAGGTTGGTTCCCACCGACCGGTGCGTCACCTGCACGCCCACCGGCGGCCGCGTGGTGCCCGACGTGTACTGCAGGTGCGACACGCCGTCGACATCGATTTCGACGGGCACGAAGGCTGCGGCGGCCGAGTCCGGTATTTCGTCGATGACGATGACGTGCGGCCGCAACTGCTGCGGCAGCCTGCGCAGAAAATCCTCGACGCTGTGCCGCACCGCGGCCGTGGTCAGGACCGCGGCCGGGATGGAGTCGCGTAGCGCGGTGTCGAGGCGCTCGGCGTGCCCCGGCAATTCGGGCGCGAACAGTGGCACCGCGACGGTGCCGCACTTGATCGCCGCGTAGAACCCGGCGACATAGTCGAGCCCCTGCGGCGCCAGGATCGCCACCCGGTCACCGCAGCTGGTGACCTGCTGCAGCCGGGCACCGATGGCCCGCAGTCGCAGACCCAATTGCACCCAGGTCAGTTCGACCGCAAGGCCCTCGACCGGCCCGGCGTAGTCGAGGTAGCGGAACGCCACCGCGTCTCCGACGTTGGCGATGTTGCGGTCGATCAGCGAGATCAGGGTGTCACCCGGCGGCAGCACTATCTCGCCGTCCGCGTCGAGGCACTCCTCGATCTGGACCAGGCCCTTGCCCGTTGCCAACAGCTGCCCAGTCGGGTCATCCATGCCCGAAGTCTAGGTCCCTGCGAGATTGAACCGTCCGGCCGGAAGGATCTGCCCGGCCGCGTGGTTGCACCTACCCGATGGGGCGAGCAGTCCGCGGCCTGTCGCTACCCGTTAACCGCTTTGACCGCTTTGACCGCTTTGACCGCAAAGGAAACCCGCCACAATGGAGTTGGGCATACATTTCGTCGCTTTTGCGCCCGGTGACCCGGGCCGCCTCGGGCCGGTGCTCACCGAAGCGGCCACCGCGGCCGAAGACGCGGGCGCGGCGATGTTCACCATGCAGGACCACTTCTTTCAGATGGAACAACTCGGCCGCGCCCAGGATCCCTTTCTGGAGTGCTACACCGCCCTGGCTTTCGTCGCCGCTGCGACCCGCAGCATCCCGCTCGGGGTGCTGGTCACCGGGGTCACCTACCGTCATCCCGGCGTGCTGGCCAAAACCGCTGCGACATTGGATGTTCTGTCGGGAGGCCGGCTCATCTTCGGAATAGGGACCGGCTGGTATGAGCGCGAACACGCCGGCCTCGGTGTGCCGCTTCCGCCGCTGAGCGAGCGCTTCGAGATGATGGAGGAGGCGCTGCAGATCTGCAAGCAGATGTGGAGTGCCGACGACGGGCCCTACACCGGCAAGTACTACCGGCTGGCGGAGACCATCTGCGAGCCACGTCCGATTCTGCAGCCGCCGGTCTTGATCGGCGGCGGTGGCGAGAAGAAGACGTTACGACTGGCCGCCCGCTATGCCGACGTGTGGAACCGCAACGGCACCGTGCTCCAGCCCGACGATCTGGGCCGCAAAGTCGAAGTACTGCGCCGGCACTGCGACGAGTTGGGTCGCGATCCGGCCGAGATCCGCAAGACCGTCGGGCTGTTCACTGACCCCTTCGCCGATCTCGATGGCTACCTGCGGACCGTGGACTACTGCGCCGGCTTGGGATTCGACCTGGTCCACACCGGGCCGCTCCCGGGCAATCCGGACCCCGTCGGTTTCGTGCGCCGACTCGGCGACGAGTTGGCGCCCAGGTTGGCGCAGATCGGTTGAGGCCGACGGCTCACATGGCCGGTTCGTGCAACGCCAGGATGATGAAGACGTAGCCCAGGCAGATCAGCAGGTTCAGCGCGGCGATCATCAGCCCGGCCACGATGAGTCCGTTTACGAGGCGGTGCCGATTGCGTCGTGTCCGGGCCGACCGCTGCTCGCGTTGCATCGCCGTCACGGCGAGCGCGAACGTGTAGTCGACCGACTCCGCGGACCCCAGCGGTACGCCGGCGGCCAGCTGCCGCAGGCGGGCAGCCGGAATCTGGACGCCGACACCGGCAAAGCGCCGACTCATCCGGCGCGCGCCCCAGCGGCCGACCGGCCGGGCCACCGTAGCGACGCGCTGCGGCGGCTGTCCCCAGGGGCTGCCCCACCGGTGTGACCGGGTCGTCATAGCCGATCAGCTTAGCCACGCAGGCCACCAAATCCACCGGCTTCGCGCAAGTTCCGCACTGCCGCCGAGGGTATGTGGACGATGTATGGCAAAACAGCGCTATCGCTCAGTGTGCGGCGGCACAATACGTGGGAGCAGCATGCTGGAACCGCCGCATCAACCGGGTGAACAGGAGCGTAATTCCATGACGACCATCGAGACGAACGCAGCGGCGAGCGCACCGGTCGAACGAGATGTTGACGCCGATATCGTGGCGACGCAGCAGTACTTCGACAGCCCGCGTTTCGAAGGCATCACCCGGCTCTACACCGCCCGGCAGGTCGTCGAGCAGCGCGGCACCATCCCCGCCGACTACCCAGTGGCGCGCGAAGCGGCGACCGCGTTCTACGCCCGACTGCGTGAGTTGTTCGCCGCTAAGAAGAGCATCACCACGTTCGGCCCGTACTCGCCGGGACAGGCGGTGGTGATGAAGCGGGTCGGCATCGAGGGCATCTACCTGGGCGGCTGGGCGACCTCCGCCAAGGGTTCCATCAATGAAGACCCGGGCCCCGACCTGGCCAGCTACCCGCTGAGTCAGGTGCCCGACGAGGCAGCCGGGCTGGTGCGTGCCCTGCTCACCGCCGACCGCAACCAGCAGTACCTGCGCTTACGGATGACCGCAGAGCAGCGCGCCGCCACCCCCGCCGTCGACTACCGGCCGTTCATCATCGCCGACGCCGATACCGGGCACGGCGGTGATCCGCACGTGCGCAACCTGATCCGGCGCTTCGTCGAATCCGGCGTCCCGGGCTACCACATCGAGGACCAACGGCCCGGCACCAAGAAGTGCGGGCACCAAGGCGGCAAGGTGCTGGTGCCCTCCGACGAGCAGATCAAACGGCTCAACACCGCCCGGTTCCAGCTGGACATGATGGGGGTGCCGGGCATCATCGTCGCTCGCACCGACGCCGAGGCCGCCAACCTGGTCGAAAGCCGATCCGACGAGCGCGACCAGCCGTTCATCCTGGGCACCACCAACCTGAAGATCCCGTCCTACAAAGCCTGTTTCCTGGCGATGACCCGGCGCTTCCACTCCTCGGGGATCACCGAGATCAACGGCCACCTGCTCTACGCCCTGCCGGAGGGCGAGTACGCCGACGCCGATGCCTGGCTGGAACGCCAGGGCATCACCGCGTTGATCGCCGAGGCCGCCGAGGGTTGGCGCAGCGATGGACGGCAATCCGTGGACGCCGTCTATGACGAGATCGAATCGGCGTTCGTCGAAGCCTGGCAGAACGACGCCGGGCTGATGACGTTCGGCGACGCCGTCGCCGAGATGCTGGAATTCGCCGAACGCGAGGGCGAACCGAAGGACATGACCGCTGGGCAGTGGCGGGAATTCGCCGCCCTGGCACCGCTGTACACCGCGCGGGCGAAAGCCGCGGAGTTGAACGCCGACCCCGGCTGGGACTGTGATCGGGCGAAAACCCCCGAGGGCTACTTCCAGGTGCGCGGCGGCATCCCGTATGCCATCGCCAAGTCGCTGGCCGCCGCCCCGTTCGCCGACATTCTGTGGATGGAGACCAAGACCGCCGACCTGGCCGACGCCCGGGAATTCGCCGAGGCTATCCACGCGGTGTACCCCGAACAGATGCTGGCCTACAACCTGTCCCCCTCGTTCAACTGGGACACCACCGGCATGACCGACGACCAGATGCGGGCGTTCCCCGCCGAAATCGGCAAGCTGGGCTTCGTCTTCAACTTCATCACCTACGGCGGACACCAGGTCGACGGCGTGGCCTCCGAGGAGTTCGCGGCCACCCTCCTGCAGGACGGCATGCTGGCGCTGGCCCGCCTGCAACGCAAGATGCGGCTCGTCGAGTCGCCGTACCGAACACCGCAGACCCTGGTCGGCGGGCCGCGCAGCGACGCCGCCCTGGCAGCCTCGTCCGGCCGCACCGCCACCACCAAGGCGATGGGCGCCGGCTCCACCCAGAGCCAGCACCTGGTGCAGACCGAGGTGCCCAAGAAGCTGCTGGAGGAATGGCTGGTGTTGTGGGGTAAGCACTATCAGCTCGCGGATCAGCTGCGGGTGCAATTGCGTCCGACCCGTCCCGGATCCGATGTGCTGGAACTGGGGATCTACGGCGACAACGACGAGAAATTAGCCAACGTGATCGTCGACCCGATCAAAGACCGGCACGGTCGCAGCATCCTGACGGTGCGCGACCAGAACACCTTTGCCGAGAAGTTCCGGCAGAAGCGGTTGATGACCCTGATGCATCTGTGGCTGGTGAACCGGTTCAAGGCCGCGGCGGTGCACTATGTCGCGCCCACCCAGGACAACCTGTACCAGACCGAGAAGATGAAAGTGCACGGCATCTTCAGCAGCGTCAACCAGGAGGTCGGTGAGATCATCGTCGCCGTTGTGAACCAGCCGCGCATCGACGAACTGCTGGCACCGGATCGGGTAGCGCTGGGCAAGCTGATCGGCAAAGACGACTAACCGCGGATCGCAGCTACCGTATCCGCCAGCGTTTCCCGCGGATCACGGAACACGACGCCGAGGTCGCGTTCAGCCGGCGAATCGTCGGAGGCCGGCATCTGGGTGTAGTACTGCATGCCCGCCTCGGTGACCGGCGTGCTGATCGGCAGCACCCGCTGGGCCTGATCCAGCAGTCGCCCGGCCCAGCGCAGCGCGATGTCCGGCACCGGCACGGCGAGCATGGGCGAGCCGGAGACCGCACCGAGCAGACCTGCCAGCCGCTCCGGCGGCACCCGATGGCCGCCGGCCATGTAGCGGCGCGGACCGCGGCCGGGTTCCAGCAGCGCGACGTGCAGCGCCGCCAGGTCACGGACGTCGACGATCAGCCACGCCGCGCTGCGGCCTGGAATCACATGCATCCCCAACGCGGCCCGTACGCCCTCCCCCGCCTCACCGAACCGGTCGCCGACCGGCGGACCGAGCACCATGCCCGGATAGGTGATGTTCACCGGAGCGCCGGTGTCCTGCAGGCCGCGCACATAGCGTTCCTCGCGGGCTTTGGACTGGCCGTAACCGTCAGTCCCTCCGGTTACCGGCAGGTCGGCGCGCAGGGTGCGCAGGCCGGGGTGGAATAGCGCAGTGAAGCTCGACACATGGATGATCGGATCCAGGCCCAACTCGACCGCGCCGCCGAGCACGTTGCGGGCGCCATCGGAATTGGTGGCCATCATCTGTTCGTTCTGGCGCGGATCGGTGGCGACCAGCGCGGCCGCGTGCACGACGGCGTCGCAGCCGTCCAGCGCGCGCCGCACTGAGGCGGGGTCGGTGATGTCACCGGCGACGTAGTCGGAGACGTCGACACCGAGTCGCTCCACGCTGGTATGCAGGCCTGCGGGGTTGCGAACCAGGTACCGCACCTGGTTCCCGGCGTCGGCGATCGCCTTGGCAGTCCAGCCGCCGACGAATCCGGTTCCTCCGGTGATCAACACTCGCATCGCGCTCATCCTCCCGATCTTTCTGGGACTTTAGAGGGTTTGGCCCGGCCGTGCGTTACGTCCGCTTGGGCAGCTGGCCGGCGATGAGCGGCGCGATCTTGTCGGCCAGGTAGGCGTGCCCGGCATCGGTCGGGTGCACACCGTCCGGACCGATCAGTTCCGGCCGGCCGACAAACCAGCCTTCGGCGAGCGGATCGACGAAGTCCGCCCCGACGACGCGTGCCTCGGAGTTCAGGATGTCGCGGACCCGCCACACGTTGCCGGGTACGTCGGCGGTGGGCCACGGTGGCCCGATCACCAGCATCCGGGCCGACGGCGCAATCCGGCGGGCCAGGCCCAGAGTGTCGGCAACCAGGCGGGTCAACTGGCCCGGCTCGACATCCTGGTCGTTGCGGGAGCCGAAGAACACCACCAGCGCGTCGTCGGGTTGCACCGCTCGTGCGGTCAGGTCCACGTAGAGACCGCCGCGGTTGCCGCGCACGGCGTAACCGGCGCCGCCCTCCGCCGCCACGTCGGCGGCGACGTACACCCCGCGGCCGGCCAGGGCTTGCCAAGCCCGTTCGGTCCAGTTCGCCGCGCCGCGACCGGTGTTTTCAAACCCGGCTGTGTAGGAGTCGCCGATCACCGCGAGCCGGTTCGGCGAAGCACTCAGCGGCACCGTCGCGTAGTGCCGCGTCGATTCGTGATCGCGGGTCAGGTAACCAGTTCCCACGCCAGCTACGACGACCGCCAACAGCGAGACGGCGAACGTCATCACCCGACTCACAGTTCACCTCCCCGATGGGCGGTGCGCTCGAACACCACCGTCGACGCTTCAGGGCACACTGACCCGAACCCCCGCGGTGCGATCATCGAGGATGCCATCGACCTGGTCGACGGCCAGC